>JAFDCA010000109.1 GCA_019313025.1 Deltaproteobacteria bacterium | reverse complement strand
TTTTTCCTTGCCAGTTTTTGTCCATCAGGCGAAGATAAATCAGGAAAGCAACTGTATTACCCAAGACAATACAGAAAGAAACCCCGTAGACACCGAATAAATCAGAAATTTGTATGATATGCAGCATGTTAAACTGTGTATAGCCTAAGAGCTCCCACGGGAAACCCGTGAAAAGAAATGAACGGATATATTCTAATGAAACCCATAGCATTGGTGGTATTAATAAAAGAGAAAGCAGGCTTGAACACAAGAGTGTGACGGCCGTTGAAAATAACGCCAGGTAAAGCGCCAGATAGAATGAGAAGAGCAAAAGGATAGGTATATTTACAAAAAAGGGAAGATGACCATATGCTGACATGGTATGCGCCAGCCAGTATACCAGCGATAAATAGTGGACAAGGCCGGCAAACAAACCCAGATAAAAACTGTTTTTAAGGGAAAGATTTCTTGATGCAACAAACAAGGGAATGAAGGCGAACCAGGCCATCCAGGAAATATCAAACCTTGGGAAGGATAATGTCAGCAAAAAACCGCTTGTTGCGGCTAAAAAATAATTGAGTCTGTCGAGTTTATTTCTTTTCAAAGTAAAATTTTTTCGTTCGTTGACACGTTATGGATGTTGTTAAAAATTAAAGTGTAAAACTTGAATCATGATTCCCAAACATCCCTTTGTTTATAGTGGATTGTTTTCGTTTAATTAGGGTATACATTCGGCCCTGATCTCCATGCAAGGAAAATTTCACTTGTATGGTTGACAATGATAATAAAGAGGGCTTAAGTTCGATGCCGCTGTCCTGAGTGCGGCGGCAAAGAAACCACCCCGACCCTTCAGGGGTGCATTGGCTTGTAAGATTATATCGGGAATGCTGCTGCAGGGAGTTGTTGGATTTTCATGATATCGTAACACGATTTTATTCAAGGAAGAATATTAAGTGAATCGGAAACCTCAAAAATCACATCGTGTGTTTTTCGGGATATCTTCCTTTCAGATGCTCGCCATGTTTCGGCGCGGGTTGTTTTATAGCTATCTTTCCATATATTTGCGCCATTTTTTGGGTTTAAGCGTCACAGAAACAACATTGTTTGCCACCTTGCCTATGGTGATGAATGTTGTTTTTCAGACGTTTGTATGGGGTGCGTTTTCGGATAAATATCAGCTCAGGCGGACCTTGATTATATCCGGTGAAATACTGGCGGGATTCGGAACGATTTTGGTATGGTACGGCCACACCCTAACCGAAAATTCGAATTTGGCAGGATATGTGATTATTATAGGTTTATCGATTATTGAAATCTTTTGGTCTATGTCCAATGTGGGCTGGAGCGCTTTGATATCGGATATCTATCGGCAGGAAGATCGAAATATGATCCAGGGACGGCTGGCCAGTATTGGCGGTATCGGCCGAATTGCCGGAGTTTGGATCGGAGGAGTGCTGTATGATGGACTGGGCCTTGAGTATAATGGCTGGGGCTTTTACGAAGGTGCACTCTTTTTTGTTGCAGGTGCGGCCATGTTTATCTCCGTCATTCCCATGATTCTGGTTCCTGAAGGGGGTATTCGGCGCGAAATGGAGGATGCATCTATTCCCGAGATCGGTGCATCAGCCTCTGCTGGAAATATTTTCACGATGTTTATCATTGCAATGGTTTTTATTAATTTCGGCAGGAATTCCATTGCCGTCATTCAGTCACAGTACCTGGTTCTTGATTCTGGTTTTGCGGTCTCCAGCAAGGTACTGAGTTATATTGTCAATACACAATCGGTTGCGATGATTTTAACAGGGTTTATTGCCGGTTGGGTGGGCCGGAACATAGGAGATGGAAGGTCTCTGTTGTTGGGAACGGCTTTGGCGGTGGCATCACTTTTTTTGCTGGCGATTGCCGATAATTTAGGACTTATTTACGTGAGCAATTTTTTGAGAGGGTGTTCTGAAGTCGTGGTTCTTGCATCTTCATATGCATTTGCATCTGTTCTGATTCCGCCGATAAAACGCGCCAAACTTTTCAGTATATTCAACGCTACGTATTTTCTCAGCTGGGGCATTGCCGGAACCTTTATTGTCGGACCCATCACGGACATACTATTGGCTTACGGTGCATCGGAAGTATTTTCATATCAAATGGCGTTTGTGTCTGCGGCCATCATAACCTTTATCGGTTTTATGATTCATGGATTTCTGTTGTTTGTTTATATTCCAAGTTCTTCATTGGAATTTAAAGGCTTGCGCTAAATCTTGTGTCGGGTGAAAAGGACCCATTCGAGATATTATCGATGGGTAACTCCTCCAATTAATCTTTTAAATCCGGTTCAAAAAACAACCATAGCACGTAAGGGAATGCCTCTTTGAGAGCCACTTCACAGCAGTTGATGGCATTCACGAGGGATTCTGCAGAATCCATTTTTGCCATTTTGGCTTTGACGGCGACCATCACATCTTTTCCCAGCTGCAACGTCAGCAAACTGAAGACCTGATCTATTTCATCACGATTTTGTAAAAATTCAAGCATCAGAACCCTTTGTTCCGGTTCGATGCTCTGACCGATCAATAGCGCTTTCACTTCGATTCCGATAACCAATGCAATAACCACAAGTAAAATGCCGATAAAAATACTACCCATGGCATCATAGGCAGAATTGCCTGTGATAACGGTTAGGATGATTGCGATCAGGGCTACGAATAATCCGAGCAATGCAGCAAGGTCCTCCCCAAAAACAACCAAAAGATCGCTTTGGCGGGTTTCTTGAAACCATTGTTTTAAGGTTCTTCCCCGACGTTCTTTGTTGACTTCACGTAGACAGCCCCACATGGAAACGCTTTCAGCAATGATGGAAAATAACAATACGCCGATGGCTATATATGGAAAGTTCAACGATTCGGGGTGATGTAATTTGTGGAATCCTTCGTAAATGGAAAAGACCCCTCCCATGCTGAACAACATCAAAGCAACAATAAAGGACCAAAAATAAACCGCCTTGCCGTAACCCAAGGGATAGTCCGGTGTCGGGGGACGCTTTGCGCGTTTGATTCCCAGCAACAAAAGAAGTTGGTTCCCACTGTCCGCCAATGAATGAATCGATTCAGCAATCATAGAGCCGGAGCCTGTAACAGCGGCTGCGATAAGTTTTGAGACAGCGATGGCCAGATTGGCACATAGAGCAAAAAGTATACTTTTTACAGAATCAGCACCATGTGACATAAGCAATCCTTTCTTTAGTCACCTAAATTCTTTAACATCCGCTCCAACAAGTCTCCAATCACGGCGCATTCCAGTCCAAAAGGCAGATATCCTGCGTAACCCAAAATAGGCATTTCAAAGATTTTAAAACCATGAACGAAGGGAATGCTGTATTTCCATTTTGCCAAACTATGATAATTCCACATTTCCCAGAAAAAACCGCAGAACACGGCTGCCAAGGTGGATGCTATCACAGGACTCCAATGACCGGCAGCCGTTTCTGAGAGAATATGCTTTTCTCTCATCAGGGTCTGCAGTGATATAATAATGATCAGTGGGGAGATCCATAGCAATGAGAAAAAATGATTGGGCCAGAGGCCGATGCACCCAAGACCGATTCCTGATAGGGCAAGTAAAAAAATGGCCCATATCGTTGGATGAGAACATTTAAATTGTTTTAAGTTATCAAAGCCCGGCTTGATCCAGGAGATCGTGTTCATCAAGTCACGTGTTCCCAACACTGCCGGCAGTACGGTTGAAAAGGAAATGGTTGCATACCAGAAATACTCCCAGGGACTGAAATGAACACCGATGTAACTCCAATTCTGAACAAAGCGATTCAGGTATTCAAAGAACCACCAAAATACTGCACTAACGGGGAATAGAAAAAGAAAAAGCCGGGTATGATTGAGCATCATGCACCGCCCGGTTTGTCTTTGGCAAAATGCATTGATGACGATAATATATGAAAGCCACAAGGGTGTAAATGTGTGGGGCTGAAACTTGACAAACCATGGAAATCGTGTCCACGATAGTATCCACATAACAATACCGGCGACAACGCCCAACCACCCCCACCAGGGGAAAGTATGTAATGGGGATGATGTTGTTTTGATTTGCCTGGAGGATTTGAAAATTATGAAGGTCAGAGGAATTGTAAAGCAAAGGATAAAAATGGCATATCCCCCAAAGACACTCCATGAAAACGGAGCATGGTGGACATACTGAACGCGGGGGGGGAATTCCAGATACCTTTGGATCGGAAAGTTCGCAAGAAGGATTCCCAATAAAGGTAGTCCCAAAAGCATTACCGTCAAAATAAGCAGCTTAAAAAAGAATCGTTTCACAAGTCAGAAGCTGACAAAATATCTCGTAATTATTGTTTTTAATCGCTTGATGCCCCCACCCTTGACGGAATCGGTCGAAAGAAATTATCAAGGTAAAATCTTTACTATCGTCCTGTGCGTTTTTTTCCCGCTTTTAAGAATATA
>JAFDCA010000108.1 GCA_019313025.1 Deltaproteobacteria bacterium | reverse complement strand
TCTTTAACGCGCTCTAATTTGCTCAGACAGCTTCCCGACCTCAACGAAATCATCCGGCGGCTTACGGTAAATTGTGACCGTTATTCATTCAATCGGAACATATTTTTGGCAACTGCTATAAGTGATTATTCTGTTTTGGTCATTGTAATTTTGGTATTGTTTGGAATTTGAGTATTGTGATTTGGGATTTTATTGCCGTATTTGGAAAGCAAATCGCTTCCATCTGAATTAGCAAGAGTAGACTTTGATGTTACGCTGGACGATTGAGGGTTATATGCTTGACTCTTTTTCGTTAAAAAAAATTATTTGTATTCGCATACTGTTATCAACTCTTTTCTTTCGTTAAGGAGTCACTTATGTTTGGCATTGGTATGCCTGAAATGTTGTTGATTTTTGCAATCGCTCTGATTGTTATCGGACCTAAAAAACTTCCTGACCTTGCAAAATCCTTGGGACGGGCGTTTGCCGAGTTTAAGCGGGCGACGTCGGAATTAAAGGAATCTTTAGAAATGGATTCTGAATTAAAAGATATTAAAACAACATTTAATGACATGAGTAGTGACATTAAAGAAGCCATCGATGTAGCAGATGTCGATACAGGACCCGGAGATATAAAGACTTATGATGATTCGGAAAAGGAAGATCATAAAAAAGAAATCAATAAAAAATCAAACGGTTCAATAAGTAATGGATGATCAAGATAAAATTCCTTTTACCGCCCATCTTGAAGAACTCAGAAAACGTTTGATTATCTGTTTTGCCGCCGTCGGCATCGGTTTTGTCTTGTCATACGGTTTTAAGGAAAAACTGTTTAAAATCTTAACACGCCCATTGATCGGAGTCATGCAAACCGGCGATAAGATGATATTTACCGGCCTTCCTGAAGCTTTTTTTACTTATTTGAAGGTCGCATTTCTCTCCGGTATTATTCTGGCCACGCCTGTCATTTTTTATCAATTCTGGATGTTTGTGGCACCGGGTTTATATGACAAAGAAAAACGTCTGCTAATTCCCATTGTTTCTCTATCCACTGTTTTTTTTGTCTGCGGTTCATTTTTCGGATATTTTATCGTATTCCCTTATGGCTTTAAGTTCTTTTTAGGGTTTGCCTCTGACATTATACGTCCACTCCCATCCATGCGGGAATATATGAGTTTTGCCTCAAAATTGCTACTTGCCTTTGGGCTTGTTTTTGAACTTCCTTTGATTGTGACCTTCCTTGCCAAACTCGGCATGATTTCCGTGGATTTTTTAAAGAAAAACAGAAAATACGCCATCCTTTTATTTTTCGTAGGCGCCGCCATTTTAACCCCTCCGGATGTTGTAACGCAAATTATGATGGCGTTGCCTCTGATGGTGCTTTATGAAATCAGTATTGTCAGCGCGAGAATTTTCGGAAAAAAGAAATCGCCAGAAAATAATAATAAAGAGTAAATTAAGATGGTTATAAATCAACCCTAAAAACAAAAGTTTTTTGGGGGATCTCGTTTTAGTATTGACAGATCAATTTCCAGTTGATAGGTATTCTTTTCGTTTTGTTCGTCACAATACAAACAGATAATGAAAGGGGATTACAAGTGATTATGAGCAAAAGATACTGGATCATTGCGACGATTGCGATAATAGCGACCCTCTTTATCACCACCGGAATTTATGCCGGAAAAGAGGTCAAAGATGAAATTAAGATGGAAAACAAAGCATATGACAAACACACCAAGGGCATACAAACATTCACACATTTAAAGCATGCCAAAGACTATGCTGAGAAACATCCGGACTTGTATAAAAACGGTTGCGGAGAATGTCACCATGACAAAGACAACAAGCCGCTGACCAGCTTAAAAGACGGCGATGATGTTCAAAATTGCATTGAGTGCCATAAAAAACCAGGATATATTAAAGGAAAAGAGGCAAAGGGGCTCTCAAAAGAGCAAAAGCGTGAATATCATGCCAATGCCATACATGATAATTGCAAAGGATGTCATAAAGCATTTAATAAAAAAATGAATTTAAAATCAAAAGACGAAGGCGCTGCACCGGTGACCTGTAAACAGTGCCACGGCGGAGAAGACGAGAAAGAATAGTACGGATAAAAAAATAAAAAGGGGCAATTATTTTTTATGAGATAATTGCCCTTTTTTGCTTTATGGGGTTGCATTCACAGATTCCGGATTCACCGTTCAAGGGTTATAGCAGTTGCCAAAAATATGTCCGATTGAATGAATAACGGTCACGATTTACCGTAAGCCGCCGGATGATTTCGTTGAGATCGGGAAGCTGTCTGAGCAAATTAGAACGCGTTAAAGAGAACATCTTGGGAAGTATTTCAAATTAAAACATAAAATCAAACTACTGAACGATATTCTAAAAAGCCATGGACATGTTCTATTTTACGCGCTTTTGTTTGCGAGTTCTTGCAGATCTCAACGAAATTATCCGGCGGATGAAACGGAAGGTTATTCTGACAATAGCTATAATGTGAGATTAAGTTATATCCTAACCCTGAACTCTAAACTTTGAACCCTAAACGGTCATTTTTATAGGCCATGGCATTGCGGACCAGAGCGCCGGCCCAGGAAGTCGTACCAAGGGCATGGATGTGCGTATAGGTGGCCAGAACATTTTTATAACAGACACCATCCCGTTTATTTACAAAACCGGCCCCTCGTTTCATGACAAAGGCCAGATTTTTATCCGTCCCACGCCATTCCAAGACCTTCGAATAGTGAAACTCATGACCTTTAATTTCAGACCCGATTTCAAAATAGGGGGTTTTTTGTTCCACCTTAACAATGGTGTATCCGTGTCCCTGGGGTTTTTTGGAAAACCCAAAGACAATGGGAAGCACCCCTGACATGGGGAAGGTTCCTTCATCCAGAACAAGCTTTTCTCCCAGATACATAAGACCCCCGCACTCCGCATATATGGGGAGGCCCTTTTCTGCAAGATCTTTTAATTGCCTTCTGAAGGTTACATTGTTTGCCAGTTCTTGGGCGTGGGTTTCAGGGAATCCGCCCCCAATATAGAGCGCATCTACTGGAGGAATGGTATTTGTTGTAAAGGGGCTAATTATGATGATTTCCGCCCCTTCTGCCTGAAGCGCCTCGATATTTTCCGGATAATAAAACTGAAATGCAGAATCCTTGATGATGCCGATAAGCGGGGGTGAAGCGGAAATCTCGCTCCGGTTGGAATCCTGGATCAGTTCTTTATAATGAGCTTTTTCCTGTGTGATCTCCGAAGTCGATAATGTGCCGGCGTTGAAAGCGACGTCGGTCAAGGCTTTAAGGTCAAGATAACGAGCGGCTATTTGGGATGCATCATGAACGGCATCCATTGCACAGCTGTGTTCCGGTGTCGGCACCAGCCCCAAATGTCTTTCCGGAAATTTTTCCCAGTCGAGCTTCGGGATTGCGCCCAGCACCGGGATATTGCAATACTGTTCAATATTTTTTCTGAGTACCTTTTCGTGCCGGGATCCCGCCACCCGATTCAGGATCACCCCTTTTATGGCAACATCAGGATCGAACTTCAAACATCCCAACACCGCCGCCGCCATGGTTCGGGTGGATTTTGTGCAGTCGATGCAGAGAACAACCGGTGTCTTAAGAAGCTTGGCCAATTCCGCGGTACTGGTACTTCCATGGATATCAATACCATCGTACAATCCGCGATTTCCTTCAATAATCGATATACCGCCTGCTGTGGAATGAGATAAAAATGACTGGAAGATATGCGGTGTTTTAATCAGGAAGGTGTCCAGGTTGTAGCAGGGCCGGCCGGCCGCAAGAGATAGCCAGCCGGCGTCGATATAGTCCGGTCCTTTTTTAAAGGGTGTGATGTGTTTGCCTGACGCCTTCCATGCGGCAGTGATTCCGATGGATACGATGGTCTTCCCCGCTCCTCCCCTAAGGGCTGAAATCAAAATTCGGGGGAAATCCATATCTTTCTGCTGCATAGAAGGCTTTTAAAAAAATGTAGTTCCAGAACAGCCGTTTCAAACAGAAAATGTTTGATGTTAATCTTCGTGCTCGGCATGTGCCTGTTTGCCGGCACCCTTGAGTCCGTATAAGGATGTACTTCCGCTGGACCAGTATTCGAGAACTTGCTCTTGAACCATCTTATTAATCAGCTTTTTAGCGTCTCTGGGTTTTGCACCGAGCATTTTTGCCAGATCATTAAAGTAAAACTTGGTTTTACTTTTTTTCTTTTGCAGCTCTTCTACAATTATTTGTTTTGCCTCTTCGTCTTCCATTGATTGAGCCTCTTTTCTCTATAGGGGGTACTTATCGTAC
>JAFDCA010000107.1 GCA_019313025.1 Deltaproteobacteria bacterium | reverse complement strand
CATTTATGTAGAATTCCTTTCGGCATTTTTGAAAGTACTTTCATGGCTTAGAGTTTCGCCACCGATACCTACCTCTTTGATAGCATTCAGATTGATTCGCTCAGCCGTTACGTCCAGCGGCGTGATAATCCGTCGCAGCATCCCGCACGACTCTTCATCAGCTAAGGACTTTTTAACTCATCGAAAGATATGAGCTTAAAATCCCGCAAGTGTGGAGAATAAAAGGGACGATATCCGGTGGGATGTCCGATGGCTCAACCATCATACACCCATTCATGTCTATATATTTCGAAGTGTACACCAGCTTGCAGAAATTGTCGTAATCTTCCATGACTGCATCTCTGCGGTTACCGCTGGAATCCACCATGCAGGCAGTCCCGAAACCGAATGCATTAACCAGATGATCGCCTCCGATTGTCACACCTTTTTCTGGATTGCGGGCTTTGATCTGAAATTGACTCGGCGCCGAATATAGCGCTTGCCTGACATCCCGTTCTTGAAAATAGACGATGTTACCGTCGGTCTTTACACCGTTCTGCTTAAAAATCCCTATGTCCTCGGGTTCGTGATCTGCATGATTCCTTTATTTCAGTAGAGTAATATAAAATTGCCCCTTCATGTGGATTGGTCAGGGGAAACCTACAAGTTCCGTGAATTGTAGGTTTGTTCAGCAAACCCAAAATACCCCGGTTCAATTTTTTATTAAATATTAGGCCATAAATTTTTGAATATGAACATCAAACAAGATAAAGAATTTGAAAACCAAAGATCTGACTCGTTTCTTTATTCAAGAACAGCTCCAACCATTTCCTCTCAGCATTTACTCATCCCCCGTAGATGTTAGGGATAAGCATTACCTTATCTCCCTCTTTCAATTCGGTATCGAGATCAGCGAGCCTATGGAGTACAGATCCATTCAAGAAAACGACGCAGTAGTCAAAGGTCACCTTACTCTCCACGGCAAATGCTTTCTGACGGAAGACCGGGTAATTACCGGCGAGCCTGTGGAGCAACTCCATAATGGTGGATCCCGTTGGAACGGTTTCCTCAAGGATGAACGTACCCAGGCCTTCATGGCCAAAGTCCCCTCTCAGATAAGCCTTAGGCTCAAGGGTGACCTTTATCAATGGTACTTGCATATCCAACTTCCTCCATCGCATTTTCACACTTCAAAGGTTCATACCTTTGAATCATTACAACGATAGGCGCCGTCCGGTAGAATTAGCGATCAGTTCAACAATAGTCTGCGCATAGTTTTCTAAGTTTATTTATCAAGAGGTACGCCTGTTTCTTTGCTCCATCCCCTTGCTTCGTAATAGTCTTCCAACATTCGGACATGGTCTTTGATTTCGCACTCCTCGATTGAAGCATACGGCCCGAATTCTGGGCGTTTAAGACATCGCTCCGGGAGCATATCATCTGATTTCGTGATTCCCTCTCTAACGTTGAACATCCTTTGAAGGTTATAAACACGCTCTCCCACAGCTAAAAGTTCCCAGCCATCAATGTCCCAGCCTGTTAATAAGGACATCATATTTGCAAGGTCCCCTGCAACCAGACCATTGAAGTATGTATAGAATCTACAAATCCCCAGGATATCTGGTAAAATTTCGAAATCTTGCAGCAGTTTGGCTGATTTCCCCTTGTTCTCTTCGGCGAAACGGTCTATAAGATTAGGATCTGGGATGCCGTAAGGAATGAGCCCTAAGTCCATTTTAACCTGATCATAGACTATCCCTTCAGCTGAATGAGTATGACACATGCCTCTATTCTGCGTTCCATACGTGATGGCTTGAATTTTCCCACACCGTGCATCGTGCGCAGGTGTCTCGAGGCCTTTTACATGTATTGCCAGTTTGTCCGAACCCTTGCCGATTTTTTGAGAAGCACGTCTGACCCCTTCCCCCAAGAGATGGCCGATGCCATCCCTGTTCGCTATTTTCTTAACCAATTCAACCATGGTTCCAGCGTTCCCCCAGGTAAGATCCAAGCCGTCGGCCTCTTTTGTGGTGATAATCTCGCTATCATAACAATCCATGGCAAAAGCGATGGCCGCGCCCGTAGAAATTGTATCGATGCCATATTCATTGCATAAATAGCCCGCATGTACTGCTGCATCTACATCCTCATTCATTATATAAGCGGTGAAGCTAGACATAGTTTCATATTCTGCACCTCCATGCTCAGGAGTTTGCCACTGCCCGGAGTCCACTTTTGCCTTTCTCCCACACTTCAACACACATCCTTTGTAGCAGGGGTATGCTTTCACCAAGTTTTTACTTTTAAAGCGGTCATAAAACTCTTGAGCTTTACCCCACGAATTCGATCTGCTATTCTTGGTTGGCCAATCCCCTTTTGGGTCAGCCGTCATCATATACCCTGTCGTGCCGGTTTCGGTAAAGGACATGCCTTCCTCGGTAGCGCCCTGTGCCATAAGCTTTTGGTAACCCTCTTTGACTGCTATCTTGAACTCGTCCGGGTTGGCGATAGGAATGTTGCCGGTACCTTTTACTGCGATGGCCAACAAATTTTTTGAACCCATGACAGCCCCAGCACCACATCTTCCAGCTGCGCGTGAATTGCACATGACATTGGCAAACCTTACGAGGTTCTCACCGCCAGGACCTATTGTCACGATTTCAAAACTCTCATCCTTCACATCGGCCTTAACCATTTTGGTTT
>JAFDCA010000106.1 GCA_019313025.1 Deltaproteobacteria bacterium | reverse complement strand
TGTTTTGCAAGGTCCACAGCCTTTACTTGTGTTGTTTTTGTCCATCCCTCAATGGCAACCAACCCTTCACGCGCATCAATACCGACAACAATCTGTCCCGGAAATGCTTTACAAGCATCTTTTACGAGTTTAGGATTTTGAATGGCCTCAGTACCAATAACAACCCTTTTAACCCCAATTTCGAAAAACATTTTTATGGTTCTCTCGTTTCGTATGCCTCCGCCAACCTGTATATCTGCATTTACATTATTTATGATTTTTCTTATCGAATCGAGATTCTGTGGGCGTTTTTCAATGGCACCATCAAGATCAACGACATGAATAATTTCAGCGCCCTCATCTTCCCATCTCTTTGCCATCGCCGCAGGGTTATCAGAAAAGACCGTTTCAGAATCCATGCGCCCTTGGGAGAGCCGAACACATTTTCCATTTTTTATATCAACTGCAGGGATAATAATCATCGCTTCATCTATTTTCCAATATTTCGGTTTCAGTAGACATATAAAAGTCTTTAAATATATCTTCAAGCCCTGAAATAGCCATCTCTTTTGCGGTAATCCATTTGGCCTTTCTTCTTAAAAATAGGTTCAGTCGAAAAAGGTCATCGGACAATGGTTGTTGCGTTTCATCAAGATGGGCACTCCATAGCACACGGCCATCCTTAACACGGATGAGGTGAAGTTCAAAAGCCACTGAAGCCGGCACATTCACTGAATATTTAGCACCGACTCGTTCTCTGAAACGATAAACGTATCCAGCAAAAATCGCATCGGCATTTAGTGCACGTCCTATTTCAAGCTGCAATTCTCTTTCTTGCCACTCTTTTTTGCTTTCCGCCAGTAGATCTGACATAACCCCTTGGGCCTGGCTACTGGGTATCAGTTCAAAATCTTTTCGATCTTTTAATTGAATGAACACATGTTCGGTAAGCATATCGGCTGCGCTTTGTGCTACCTCTCCAGTGGTGAACACCTTTCCGCACACCGGACAACGACCATTCATATTTTCTCCAAATACAGAAGCCATATCCTTAAAAGGAAGAATCAATATTTTTTCTATCCCAGACAGGTTTGGCGGTTTTTTTCTTACAATATTATCTCCTCCGCAAGATGACAAAACCACTATTCCTGTCAAAAGAAATACTTTAAGCAACATATTATTTGTAAGTAATGATTTCATCGAAGAAAAATGCTGATGCATTATCCGTAAGTTTTGTGCAATTTTTGGCAAAAAACCTGATGTAGATCTCGATTTGTCTGATATGATTGAATGTTTATTGATAAGAGTGAAAAAGTGTTTTATATAATTTAATTTCCAAACGATTTTAACACAATATCGGAAAAATAATAATTTGGAGATAGATTGAGGTATTATCCCAAACTTTTTATTGTCATTTATAAATATGACCCCGGTTTTTCCAGGTTAAGGAAGGTTAAATATGATTACAAAACTCCCTTTGATGAACGAACATCTTTTATCCTGTCATCAAAAGTTGCAGCCTGCTCTAAGGCCCTACCGACTGCTTTGAAAATAGACTCGTTGATATGATGTTCATTATCACCGTAAAAAACATTAACATGAAGGTTCATTCCACAACGGTTTGAAAATGCCCTTAAAAATTCCTTGGTGAGAGATATGAAAGCATGTCCTTCAGACACTGATCTTTCCGGAACATTGTAAACCAAAAAAGGACGCTTGGACAAATCGACAGCTACAGATGCGAGGGCATCATCCATCGGAGTCACAGCATACCCAAACCGTTTTATCCCTTTTCTGTCGCCCAATGCATTGTCAAAAGCATCACCCAGGACGAGTCCAACATCTTCAATTGTGTGATGAAAATCGACATCGATATCCCCGGTAGCGTCAATGGATAAATCAAAAAAGCCGTGAACGGCAAAAAGTGTCAGCATATGATCAAAAAACGGAATTCCTGTTGATATCTCATTTTTACCGCTGCCTCCCAGATTGAGAGCAATACGAATCGATGTCTCTTTTGTTTTCCGTTCAACTTCGGCTTTACGCTCCATAACATTAATGCCCCTCGCTTTTTTGTTTATTTTTATGCCGGACAGACTTAGCAACATTCACAAACTTGATTGTATCAATTGAAGATTGGATTCTTGAATTTATCAGCATACTTTGATCTTACAATATATTTGTATAAAAAACAATTTGTCTGTTTGTGTAAAGCCACGATAAATCAAAGAAGGACTTGAAGACATCGATTCAAGCCCTTTTTCAATAAAAATGGAGATGAAGGGGATCGAACCCTCGACCTCGGCGTTGCGAACGCCGCGCTCTCCCAGCTGAGCTACATCCCCATAAAAACGCTAATTTTTTCATATCAAAATCCAAGGAATCGGTCAAATTAAAAAAAATATTCAACAACGGACATCGGCATGAGATGTTTAAAAATATTTGACCCAAAAGGTTTTAATGCATATATAGCTATTGTCAGAATAACATTCCGTTTCATCCGCCGGATAATTTCGTTGAGATCTGCAAGAACTCGCAAACAAAAGCGCGTAAAAGAGAACATGTCCATTGCTTTTTAGAATGTCGTTCAGTAGTTTGATTTTATGTTTTAATTTGAAATACTTCTAAGATGTTATCTTTAACGCGCTCTA
>JAFDCA010000105.1 GCA_019313025.1 Deltaproteobacteria bacterium | reverse complement strand
TCCTACAATTTATGACATGGTTATAAACACCGAAAAAATGGGAAGTGAAACAGCTGCCGGACTTATCGTCGAAGCGGCCCGATCTGAAGAAATGAAGGCCTGCAGTCTGACAGCCGTCGAATCCATGAAGCGACTCTCTTTGGCAAAGAAAATTGAGGCTGAACTGATTAAAAACAATATATTTGTAGACAACCTGAACATTGAAGTTCTTGAGAACGGTGTGGCAAATATTACCGGTACAGCCCTCACCGCTGAGAGAAAGAATCGGGTGCTGCAAATTGTAAAAGACATGCCGGAAGTTTCGGACGTTAAATTGTCCCTATATCTTCGATCAACAAGCTGGTAATTCCGGAAACCAATATAATATCTGAAAAAATCACAAATGATTCTTAAAATAATTGAGGAGTCGGGGAGTTTTTCTTAACAACCGCTACATGGATAATCTTTTTTTAAACCGCATGAACTCGCGGCAAGGGATCGTAAAGAAAAAACAGGAAACTATTTTTGAAATATCAATAGGTTCTCTGCATTATTTTAAAATTCTTTTAAAGATACGATTTCGGTATGCGCCTGTTTTTTTAAACGATCCCTAAGCCACTCAGACAGCATCCGATTTAAAAAAAAATCATCCATTCCGCTATATTCAAGGATTTAGAAGAAAAACTCCCCGACCCCTCAATTATTTATGCTCAGTTTGTTTATGCATCGTTGTTGGCTCAGTATGTGAAACCGCCTGTTTCTCTATGGTAGCTGAAGCTGTTTTTTTCTGTGTTGTATATACATTTTCTCTTTTACTGATCTTCCATTTTTTGCCCTGTTTTACCAAAAAAAGCTGGCCGTCAAAACCTATTGTACCCGCCACTTTGACAGTGGCCATGTTGCCTTCTTTTTTCGTAACAGTATATTTTAATTTTGATGTATCGATTCTAACATTGTTATCGAATGCACATTGTTTTTTTACATAATCTTTGGCCACATCTTCAACGCTGGCTTTACCACATGCAAAAAGCATTAGAACAGATACAATAATTCCAAAATAGACAACTTTTTTCATCGAGCACCTCATCAGTTTTAATGGTTGAAAAAAAATTAAGGCTGGTAAATATATACAATTTACGAAAATGGACATTTAGCATCTACATTTTAAACGGTCAAGCCCCTTTAAAAAAGATACACAGATGTCATCAAAAAAAACTCATACGGATTTAATGATGTGAAACCTTCCCGCCCTAAAGGCCGGGGGGTTCTACCTTTCGGCAGTGCTTCGTGGCAGGGAGCTGCCGGTCATTAACTTTATTTGCTCAAGGGAAGTATTCCCTCTTGTAACGTTATTGGCGAGTCGCTTCGTCATTTTAATGACCAGGCAATCGTGCACACCATACTTAAGCTGTTGAATACAAAACCTAAAAACGCACCCATAACCAAATCTTAAACAGGAGGAATTTTATGGAAAATCCCATTGAGAACTACTGGAAAACCAGGTTAACGGAACTTAAAGAAACCCTGACCGAAAATAATTTTGAGGTCTTTGTAGCGGACAACACAGATGAAGCCAAATCGATTGTGCTCGAGAAAATAATTTCAGAGATAGCACCCAAAAGTATTTCTTGGGGCGGATCTTTAACATTTGTTGCCACCGGACTTTATGATATTCTCAAGAAAAACAATGATTTTAGAATATTGGACACATATGACAAAGCCCTGTCACCTGAAGATAGCTTGGAACGGCGTCGGCAGTCACTGTTGGTCGATCTTTTTATTACCGGAACCAACGCAGTGACCGAAACCGGGCAGCTCGTTAATCTCGATATGATCGGCAACCGGATTGGTGCACTCACCTTTGGGCCCAAACATGTGATTATTCTTGTCGGTCGCAATAAAATCGTTCCGGATCTGGATGAAGCCATGCTGCGTATTAAAAATTATGCGGCCCCGGTCAACACCATGCGACTTAACAAAAAAACACCTTGTGCAAAAACATCATTTTGTGAGGATTGCAAAAGCCCGGATCGTATATGCAACACCTGGACAATTACAGAGAAGTCGTTCCCTAAAAAAAGGGTGAAAATTATCCTGATTAATAAAGATTTAGGATTTTAAATTGGATATTTCATGAAATATCGGAAAAGCGTTAACAAAGCTTGGTGAACAGAATGTTAAAAAGGTAAGAAACCAGATTAAATTTCTTTCATTTCTTCTTTCATCTGGTCTTTATACAGCGCATAATACTTAAACACTTTTTCAATATAATATTGGGTGGATTTATAAGGGGGAATACCTTGATAATCTCTGACTTTTTTACTGCCGGCGTTGTAAGCTGCCAGTGCCAGTTTCACGTCTCCATCAAATCGTTTCACGAGCTTTTTAAAATAGCGAACACCACCGCTGATGTTCTGTTCGGGGTTAAAAGCATCTTCTACACCGAGAGCCTCGGCAGTTGAGGGCATCAGCTGCATAAGGCCTATGGCACCTTTTTTAGAAATGGCGTTGGGATTATATCCAGACTCAGCCATGATTATCGCTTTTACAAGGGCGGGGTCAACCTTATGACGACGGGCCTCCTGAAGGATGATGGGGTGAAACCGTCGTTCTTTTTTGTGTCTAAATTCAAACGGCAGATCAGAAACAGTAGTTGCACTGTTTTCGTCGAGTGGGGATCGAAATTCCGCGTTCTGTAAAAGATCTATAGCGTTATTGATAACCTGAGCATCTTTATTTGCATTATGATGTATCGAAACTAAAGATACCCCCAAAATCATTGTAAATATAAAGAAAAAACGGATCACTTTCACGAATAGTATCTGTATGTTGATTTTCTTATCCGAATTAGAATTCAATTTTATACCTTTTGATCCGCAAAAAAATTAGATTTTTACTATATGTTTGAAGACAGGCTGTGTCAAGAAAAAAAGAATCCTCATATTGTGGTTAACATAAAAAGAATAACAATATATTGTAGTTAAGCCATTATTTTTTAAATAACAAAGACTTTAACCGATTCAAATTCATTCTGTCCAAATCCGGGCCGTCTTTTTGTTTGGGTGTTTCAATAATTTTAGGAATATCCCAAAATCGCACGTCGTTCATCAACAATTCAAATGCCTTGATTCCGATACAGCCCTCACCAATGTGTTCGTGTCGATCCACCCGGGACCCCAACTCTTTTTTTGAATCATTTAAATGGATGACATATAGGTTCTCAAAACCGATGATTGTATTGAATGCATCTAATGCCTTGCGGTAGGTCGCTGGTGTACGAATATCGTAGCCCGCCGCAAACACATGGGATGTATCCAGGCAGATCCCAATACGGTGTTGGTCTTCAATTTTATCCATAATCGATGCCAGATGTTCAAACATATGCCCCAATCCGGAACCCTGACCGGCTGTGGTTTCAAGAAGAAGTCGGATTTTTATGTCAGGGGTTTGAGCGAATATTTCATTGATACTGAAGGCAATTTTTTTAATTCCCCTATCTTCTCCTTGGCCCAAATGAGCACCCGGGTGGAGAACAACAAATAGAATATCCAGCAGGGATGATCGTATCAATTCCTGCTTAAGTGCACGACACGACAAGGCATACTTTTTTCTGTCAGGCGTTGCCAAATTGATTAAATAAGACGCATGTGACGCAATCGAAGTGATACCCGTTTGCTCTCTGGCTCGATCAAACCGGTCAATCTCTTTTTGGGTCAGTGTTCGTTCCTTCCAGGTGCTGTTGTTTTTTGTAAATATCTGAAGAGCGGTACATCCGTATGTTTCGGCCTCATAGAGCGCATGGTGCAACCCTTTTGCAATAGAAAAATGGGCTCCGAGAAGAGGTGACGGTTTAATAGATTTCATTGTATGCTAAGTCTTTATCATTTGTATCGCAAAAGATCTTGAAATGAATTGTGTGTATTCATAAAATAGTCCTTGCATTAATCGGAGACATGCGATTTATTACAAAATTGTAAATTTTAATTCAAACCACAGGGACAAATGAAACGCATCGAAGACATCACATTGCTGTATGAAATCAGCGAAACACTCAATGAACACTTGGATCTTAAAAAGTCTTTGTATCAGGTTTTGGAAATTCTCTCCAATTCCCTGAACATGGTCCGCGGTACCGTAACCATTTTGCATCCTCTGCGCAACGAAATCAATATCGAAGTGGCCCATGGTCTCTCTCGAAGTGCCGTAGAACGGGTAAAATATAAACTGGGGGAAGGCATTACCGGACGGGTGATTGAAACCGGTAAAGCCATTACCATCCCCAAAATCAGCGATGAACCGCTTTTTCTTAACAGAACGGCCTCTCGAAAATCCGCTAAAGATGAAGAACTCTCTTTTATTTGCGTTCCAATAAAAAAGGGAAATCAGATTATCGGTTCACTCAGTGTCGATAAGCCATATGAACCGTCTTACGTCTTAAATGACGGTGAAAAACTGTTGTCCGTGATTGCAACCATGATCGCAAGGCATGTGATCAACCTGGAAACCATCCGTTTAGAAAAAAAACGGCTCAGTGAAGAGAATACCCGGTTGAAAAATGAGCTTGAGAATAAATACCACATCACGAATATCATCGGCAACAGCAACAAAATGCGAGAAGTCTTTCAGATGGTTTCGCAGGTGTCAAAGAGCAATGCCACGGTCTTGATTCGAGGAGAAAGCGGTACCGGAAAAGAACTCGTGGCCAATTCCATTCACTATAACAGCCTCAGGGCCAAAAGCAGATTTGTTAAAGTCAACTGTGCCGCCCTTCCTTCAAACCTGATTGAAAGTGAACTCTTCGGCCATGAAAAAGGTTCGT
>JAFDCA010000104.1 GCA_019313025.1 Deltaproteobacteria bacterium | reverse complement strand
TTTGCACCAAAGAAGAACTGGAAACCAAGCGACAGGAGGCCCTGAAACAAAAAAAAGAGTTGAAATACGACGGTACCTGCCGCCTGTTGACATCGGGCGAGGTTACAGAAAAGGAAAACGCCGGAGTTCCTTACACCATCCGGATGAAAGTACCAAACGGCGAGGGCTCTATCCGTTTTGAGGACATCGTTTATGGAAGTATTGAATATAAATATGAAGATATCGAGGACTTCGTTGTTGTCCGTTCCAATGGTCAACCGCTGTATCTCCTTTCAAATGCCGTTGATGATATCCGCGATCGGGTGACCCATGTTATTCGCGGACAGGACGGGTTGTCCAATACACACCGGCAGATTTTGATCTACCAAGCCCTGGGAGAACCGATCCCTCAGTTTGCCCACATGTCGCTTACGCTTGATCCCCAAAAAGCCAAGATTTCGAAGCGCAAACATGGTGAACTTGTGGCCGTCCATTTTTACAAAGAACACGGTTTTTTGCCATGGGCATTGGTAAATTTTTTGGTTCTTTTAGGTTGGGCAACCCATGAATCGAGAGAAATTTTTTCAAAAGATGAACTGATTGAGGCATTTTCTTTGCAGGGGATCAATCGTGCCAATTCCATCTTCGATGTCAGAAAAGATGATCCAAAATATTTCACCGATCCAAAAGCTATCAGCATCAACGCCCATTACCTGAGAACCATGCCTGTTGATCAGATCGAACCTTATGTTCGGGCGGAACTGGAAAAAGAAGGAATCTGGGAAACGGCCTATGAAAATACCCAGCGCGAGTGGTTTTTTTATATTATTTAACTGATTCGAAGCCGGTTTCATGTGACCACTGATTTTGCCACACGGGGTCGGGCCTATTTTTCAGATGATTTCCCCATCGAAGACAGCGCTCTGAAAAAAAATATTGTCAAGCATCCACAGCTTCAGAAATGGCTTCCGATGTTGGCGGATCGTCTGGAAGGTTTACAAAACTATACAGCTTCAGAAGCCGAGAATGTTATTCGCGATATGGCGAACACCCTCGACATTAAGCCCGGCGTATTGATCAACGGCATCCGAACCGTTGTGACCGGCCAGCTGGCCGGCCCGGGGCTGTTTGATATTTTAATCACCATCGGTCAGCGTCGTGTGGTGGACCGCCTCCGCAAAGCTCCGGCACTTTTTGATAAACAATAGAAAAAATAATTGTTTAGAAGATCAAGCGCTGGTAATCGTTAAATCAGGGTTTTTTATCGAAAGTTCATTTTAGAAAATAGGAATTAGGAATTAGAAAATAGATAACCATTATTTGTTTTTATTCGTGTTCATCCATGGTTTCCCTTTGTCTCTTCCCTCTTTTCTCTTTCCTAATTTCTGGTTTACAGACAATGGAGTTTTAAATATGACCAAACCCGAGTCAACACCTGCTTCTAACTTTATCCGGAATATTATTGCCGAAGATCTAAAAAACAATAAAAATGAGGGTCTTGTTGTGACTCGCTTTCCACCGGAACCGAACGGTTATCTTCACATCGGACACGCAAAATCCATCTGTCTCAATTTCGGCATTGCCGAAGAAAATGAAGGGGGGCTTTGTAATTTGCGATTCGACGATACCAATCCCAGCAAAGAAGAAGTTGAATATGTGGAATCGATAAAAGAAGATGTTCGATGGCTGGGGTATAATTGGGAGGATCGAGTTTTTTATGCATCTGACTATTTCGAACAACTTTATGAATATGCTATACAGTTGATCAAAACGGGTAAAGCCTATGTGTGCAGCCTGAATACCGAGGAAATCAGGGAAACTCGGGGAACGTTGACCGAGCCGGGTACCGAAAGCCCTTTTCGTTCACGATCCGCGGAAGAAAACCTGGATTTGTTCAAGCGGATGCGGGCCGGAGAATTCGAGGACGGCGCTCATGTTCTCCGCGCTAAAATCGACATGGCCTCGCCAAACGTGGTGATGCGAGATCCAACGCTCTATCGGATTCGAAAAATCCCGCATCACAGAACCGGAGATACGTGGTGTATTTATCCCATGTATGATTTTGCCCATTGCCTTTCAGACTCTATAGAAGGAATTACCCATTCTCTGTGCACTCTGGAATTTGAAAATAATCGTCAATTGTATGACTGGATACTCGATGAACTGGACGTGGATTGTCATCCCCAGCAAATTGAGTTTGCACGCCTTAATCTTAGCTATACAGTTTTGAGCAAACGAAAGCTCGTGGAACTGGTCAGAGGGGCACATGTGTCCGGATGGGATGATCCTCGAATGCCGACCATCAGCGGACTTCGCCGACGCGGCTATACACCGGAATCGATCCGTAATTTTTGTGAACGCATTGGTGTTGCCCGGCGGGACAGTACGGTGGACATCGCTCTGCTTGAGTTCAGCATACGGGAGGACCTGAACAAGCGGGCACCACGGGTGATGGGGGTTCTGGAACCGCTTCGGGTGGTTATCGATAATTATCCAGAAGATCAAGTCGAAGAACTCGACGCGCTGAACAATCCCGAAGACTTATCAATGGGCACACGGAAAATTCCTTTTTCACGCATCATTTACATCGAACAGGATGATTTTATGGAAGATCCCCCCAAAAAGTTCTTCCGCCTTGCCCCCGGTCGTGAAGTGCGATTACGTTATGCATATTTTATCACCTGTGTAGACATTGTTAAAGATCAAGAGACCGGCCAGATCATTGAACTTCACTGCACCTATGACCCGGCGACACGTGGCGGCTCATCTCCGGATGGACGCAAAGTCAAAGCAACGTTACACTGGGTTTCGGCCTCCCACGCCATCAAAGCCGAGGCGCGTTTGTATGATCATCTGTTTGTAAAAGAAAATCCTGATGAAGAAAAACATGTTGATTTTAAAACACATTTGAATCCAAATTCTCTGAAGATATATCCTTTTTTTGTCGAGCCCGGCCTAAAAGGCGCATCATCGGGCAGTAGATACCAGTTCGAAAGGCTCGGATATTTTTGTGTGGATTCCGTAGATTCTTCTGAAAACGCACTGGTATTCAACCGTACAGTGACATTGCGTGATACGTGGGCGAAAATACGAAAGAAACAACCGTAACAATCTTGGTATAAAGGATTAGGTTTTGGTCTGCCCCTGAAATGGGCATTTTTGTTAACATCGTATAAGTTAAAAGTGTCTAAAGTGATCTAAAGTGACTATTTATCCCGTACTAAACGGGGAAGTTATGGTATCGCTTCCCTCTCTCCGAGCTGTAGGCTCTACGAGCCGGAAGCCACTGATTTTATATTATAGATCGAATTCCTTAACTTTATCCGCCACCGATCTTTGGCAGATGTAGCTCACTTCAAACTTTAGTTCACTTCAAACTCTTCTATCAATTCTTCAGGCAGAACCATTTATCTCTGACCTGGCTAACTGGACCAGGTTTTCAATACAAAAAATAATTGAAATGAGGTGAAATTATGCCGATCTATGAGTTTTATTGCGATGACTGCAACACGCTGTTTAACTTTTTTTCAAAAACCGTTAATACAACCAAAAAACCCAAATGTCCGAAGTGCAAAACAAAAACGCTTTCAAGACAGATATCCTGGGTTGCCTTTACTGGGCGTGCCAAAGAAGACGGCGAGATGGAGGATCTTCCTTTTAACGAAAATCAAATGGAACGTGCCATGCAAATGCTGGCCAGTGAAGCAGATAGAATCAATGAGGATGATCCCAAACAGGCCGCTAATCTGATGCGAAAGCTTTCCGATATGACCGGAATTAAACTTGGAGACGGGATGGATGAGGCGTTAAGACGGATGGAAAAAGGTGAAGATCCGGAACAGGTTGAAGCTGAACTGGGAGATATCCTCGAAGAAGAAGACCCGTTTTCCCTTTCCGGCAAAAAAGGCGTGCGACACAAAACAGAACGCAAAGAACCTTTCAAGGATGAAACGCTCTATGACCTTTAAGTCTAATTCAGCGAATCTTAAATATTTATTTTATTAGATTATAAAGCGTCTTTTCAATATCCGGATACTGGAATTCAAAACCGTTTTTTAGGAGTTTATCCGGAACCACTCGCTGGCTGCTCATTACAATCGTTCCCATTTCTCCCAAAAGGGTCCGAATCATAAAAGATGGCGCTCTCAAGAAAGAAGGCCTGCCCAGAACTTTACCGAGTGTTTTGGCAAAATCGCGATTTCTGACGGGATTCGGTGCACAAAAGTTTACAGGTCCTGTTATCTCCTGATGTTCAAGAACAAACATCACTGCTGACATAAGATCATCCAAATGAATCCATGGAAACCATTGATCCCCGCTTCCCAAGGGACCGCCGGCAAAAGATTTAAACGCTGGAATCATTTTAGCCAAAGCACCTCCGTCTTTTCCCAAAACCACACCAAAACGCATTGCAACAACCCTGGCACCCTTTTTTTCCGCCAGAAACGCTTCTTTCTCCCAATCAATAGAAACCGTTGCCAGAAAATCACTCCCCGGAAGTGCCTCCTCGTTTAGAATTTCTTCGGCCCTGTCACCATAATATCCCACAGCAGAAGCGTTGCAAAGTACGATTTCTTTATGGCCGGGTATGGCTTCTATCAGGTTGCGTGTGGTAAGAATACGGCTGTTGTATATTTGCTTTTTATATCGCTCGCTCCAACGGTTGAAAATCGTTCGACCGGCAAGATTGATCAACACATCAACATCATTCATTGAATCCTGCCATGGTCCTTTTTCCGTGGTATCCGCCGATATGTAGCGAAAATTGTCATGACTGAGACTTTTATGGGCAGAGGATGTGCCGGCGGCAATAACCTCATGCCCTTCCCTTAAAAAATATCGGGCCAGGTTGGTGCCCACAAAACCGGTTCCTCCTGAAATGAATATCTTCATGGTTATGTTCCTCCTCAGTTTGATCACCAGCATCGTCATGAACGATGCGATAAATCGACCAAGTAACCCGAAAGCTTTTTATTTTTTTAATACCCATCTTGTTCTTGTTGGCCGTGCCTGTAAAGATGACGTTTATTTTTACGTTTATGATTTCAATATAAACACTCTTTAGTACTTCACCATTTCAGCACTTAAAAAATAAAAAAATATTTAACCCCTTGAAAATCAAGGAAAGTGGTTTAAATTAGAGGTTGTCGAGTTTGTTTTCAACAAGATAGTTCTTTAAACCAGCAAAACAACCCGAGAAGAAAAAAAAGCCCCTCCTTACTATAGATTTAAGGATAAGGGCTTAATTAAATCATTTTTACTGAGGAGTGCCGAAGGGGAGACTCGAACTCCCACGGAGAAACCCCCACTAGACCCTGAACCTAGCGCGTCTACCAATTCCGCCACTTCGGCATTTATAGCATCATTTAAGATTGATTTAATCCAAAGAGTACTCTATTATATTTTTTTTTGTTTTTGTCAAGGCCGATATTCGTCAACGGGAAAAATTAAAATGGAACTCATCGAACATATTGATAAAATTGAAAAACCATATAAAAACGCCGTGATTACCATTGGCAATTTCGATGGTGTCCACATCGGACATCAAGCGCTTTTTCATGAGGTGGTCGAAAAGGCTGAAATCCTTGGCGGCACTTCGATCGTGATGACCTTTGAACCTCATCCTGTTCGTGTTTTAAAACAAAACGGGCATTTGCCCCTCATCACGCTCTATGAACAAAAAATCGAGCTCATTGAAAAATCAGGTGTTGATGTTTTGATCTGCATCCCCTTTACCAAGGAATTTGCAGCAATATCGGCCAAGACATTTGTGGAAGATATCCTGTTAAAATCAATCGGTATGAGAGCCATTGTCGTGGGTAAAGATTATACCTTTGGAAAAAATCGTGAAGGAGATTTAGATCTTTTAAAAACCTACGCCCAAAATTTAGGGTTTGAAGTCATCGTTGCCGACTGGATTCAGAC
>JAFDCA010000103.1 GCA_019313025.1 Deltaproteobacteria bacterium | reverse complement strand
TCTTTACGAATGCCGCTTCCATCAGAGAAGTGATTCTTTTTCCACACATGAAACCTGTTGAAAGCGGGAATCGGTAATTGGTCGTGGGACATGAAATAATAAAATCATGAACCTATAACCCGTAACCTTTAAGACGGAAACAGGAAAGAGAAAAGAGGAAATAGGATAAAGGAAACTACCCGGTCCGCCTCGCCTGAGCGAGAGTGATGGCGGGCATGGGATGAACACAAATAAACACAAATTAAATTAATAATAATTATGTTCATTTTTGTCCATTTAAAGCGATCTATTTTCTAATTCCTATTTTCTAAAATGAACATTCAACAAAGCAAATCCCTTCCGGGGCTAATCAAAGACTGATCATCTGGGCCAGGACTTTTACCATGTCTTTTGAGTATTTCATAGGTGGCCGTTATCTCAGGGCCAAGCAGAAAGAGACGTTCATTTCGTTAATTACCATTCTTTCCGTTGCAGGTGTAACTGTCGGTGTCATGGCCTTGATCGTTGTGATTGCTGTCATGGCCGGTTTTGAGTCAGATCTTAAACAACGAATACTCGGAGTTGAATCACATATCGTACTGATGCGCCACGATGGTCCTTTTTCCGGATATGAAAAGATATCGCAACAAATCAATGAACTCAACAGGGTGGAAGCTGCTACGCCATTTATTTATTCTCAGATTATGCTTCGATCATCAACGGGAGTTTCAGGGGCTGTTTTAAGAGGGATTGATCCGGAATCCGCTGGCAGTGTCATAAAGATTTTGAAAAATTCTGTTTTACAGAATCTAAAGCATATTGAGCGGCGGGAGAACTTAAAAACTTTTGTTCCTGGAATCATTCTCGGCAAAGAGCTTGCTAAAAATTTGCACGTTTTAAAGGGTGATGCGGTCTACCTGATATCATCCCGAGGTATGATTTCTCCCATAGGATACCTCCCGGCCATGAAGCGTTTCGAGGTTGTGGGACTTTTTGAATCAGGTATGTACGAATATGATGGATCTTTAGCCTATATCAACCTGAAAGATGCACAAAAGATTTTAAATATGAAAGGCTCTGTCACCGGAATTGAAATTCGTGTTGATGATATTTATAACGCAAGAAATGTAGCCAAAAAGATTGTTTCGGAACTAGGGTTTCCTTATTGGGCGAGAGACTGGATGCAAATGAACCGCAATCTCTTTTCTGCACTGAAGCTGGAAAAAACGGTGATGTTTATTATTCTCGCACTTATCGTGTTAGTGGCAGCCTTTAATATAGCGAGCACGCTGATTATGATGGTTATGGGTAAAACCAAGGATATCGCGATTCTTAAAGCTATGGGGGCAATGGACAGCAGCATCAGAAAAATATTTATTTACAAGGGCATGATTATTGGTGCCGTGGGAACGTTGCTCGGTGTATGTCTGGGATTTATAGTATGTAAGTTATTGGAAAAATATAAATTTATTCAACTGCCAGGGGATGTGTATTACATTTCAACCTTGCCGGTTCGGCTTGAAGCGCTAGATGTTTTTATAATATCGTCTGCAGCAATGGTCATCTGTTTTTTGGCGACACTCTACCCGGCAAACCAGGCATCAAAACTCAATCCGATAGAGGCCATACGGTATGGTTAACGCTCTGAATTACGATGCAGGGTCACGTTCAGATCGATTTTTGTTTGTCAGAGATCTATTCAAAAGTTATGAAAACAGCGGGGTGACCATTGATATTCTAAAGGGTGTAAATATAGATTTGAACGCTGGAGAGACCCTGGCTATTGTTGGTGCTTCGGGAATTGGAAAGTCGACGCTGCTCCATATTTTAGGTGCCCTTGATCGTCCTGATAGCGGGACTTATTTTTTTAAAGATAATGACATCTTCCTTCTTAATCAAACGGACCTGGCGAAATTTAGAAATGAAACCATAGGTTTTGTATTTCAGTTTCATTATTTGCTTCCTGAATTTTCCGCCCTTGAAAATACAATGATGCCGGCATTGATTAAAGGGCTGAGTAAAAATAAAGCCCGGGAATTTGCAGAGGATGTGCTGGTAAGAGTCGGTCTTAAAGATAGATTGAATTTCAGGGCCTCCAAGCTTTCAGGAGGTGAACAGCAGCGGATTGCCTTGGCCAGAAGTCTGGTGCTCAAACCTGCCATTCTTTTGGCCGATGAGCCTACCGGTAACCTTGACAAAAAAAACAGCGAATATGTTCATGAACTGCTTATGGAGTTAAACGCAGAACTCAACATGACCTTGATCGTTGTAACACACAATATGGAACTTGCATCCTACATGTCACGAAGTATGACGATTGCCGATGGCCGCCTCAAGGAATTATAGGGATGAGCTTCAATTAAATGCGTTTGTGGTTGCCTTTTCATAATATCAGCCATCTAAATCAGATTTAAATTGATTTATTTACAGTTAAAGCTGATATAAAAAAAACTAACGGTTCGGAATAGAGAATTTAGGTATTGAAACATTTCATGTATAGACATCTGAGCCTGGTTATCGCTGCATTGCTCTTTATTTTCCCCGATATAGCTCATTCTATTGACCGTGTTAAAGTGATTATATTGCCCTTTGACATACATGCGAGCAAAGACCTTTCAACTTTACAGAACGAAATCTTGAATGTTATTAAAACATATATCAAAGAAGAGGGCGCCTTTATTGTGACTCCGGAATCCGTTCCTGCGATGATGTTGTTTAAAACATTTCAAAGATACGATGACATCCGAAAGTTTGGGCTTAAGAACGGTGCAGACGATGTCGTTTGGGGAAGCTTAACCTTGATCGGACAAAAATTCAGTCTGGATGTAAAAATGATACAATCTGTGGGGAAGGATCCCCCCCAAATTTTTATAAAAGAAGGCCAAGGCTTGGAAAATCTATCCGGAGTTGTGAAACAGCTTGCCCGTGATATTGGAATGAAACTTTTTAAGCGGGTAAAGGTTGCCAGTGTGGTCATTACCGGCAATAAACGGATAGAGTCAGATGCCATCAAAATGATTATCAAAACAAAACCCGGCGATATCTATCTCTCAAAAAGTCTTTCCGATGATTTGAAAGCGGTATTTGCCATGGGATATTTTGATGACATAAGAATCGAGGCGGAAGATACCCCTGACGGAAAAAAGATCATTTTTACGGTTGAAGAAAAACCGACCATACGAGTCATTCGCTTTAAAGGCAATAAGGTGTTTAAGGAGGAGAAACTTAAGGAAAATTTAACCATCAAAACCGGTTCGATCCTTAACCCCTTTAAAATCCGCAGCAACATCGAGCGGATTGAAGAACTTTACAAAGAAAAAAATTACCATAATATAAAAGCTGCTTATAACGTAAAATACTTGGAAAACAATCAGGCTGATCTGGAATTCGATATCGATGAGGGTGAGAAAATTTTAATCAAAAGTATAACATTCAAAGGAAACAATGCGTATACCGATAAGATATTAAAAAATTTGATAAAGACTTCGGAAAAAGGTTTCTTTTCCTGGGTGACCTCGTCCGGAGATCTTAAGATGGAAGACCTTGAGCAGGATGTCGCAAAATTGTCGGGTTTTTATTATAACAATGGTTATATACAGGCCAGGATAGGAGAACCACAAGTTGAATATAAGGAAAACTGGATCTATATCACCATTAAAATTGATGAAGGCCCACAATTTAAGGTCGGAAACGTCGACATAACAGGTGATCTTGTTTTGCCTAAAGATGAGTTGAAAAAACGTCTTAAAATTACTAAAGAAACATATTATAACCGTGAGGTTGTCCGAAATGATGTCTTGGCACTGACGGATCTTTATTCGGATGAAGGTTTTGCCTACGCTGATATATCTCCTATTATCGATAAAGATTTTGACAATTTGAAGGTGAATATTACTTACACGATTCAAAAGGGCAACCAGGTCTATTTTGAATATATCATCATTGGCGGAAATACAAAAACGAGAGATAAAGTGATTCGTCGGGAACTTAACGTTTACGAACAGGAACTTTATAGTGGTCGAAAATTAAAACAGAGCGTACGCAACCTCTACCGAGTTGATTTTTTCGAGGACGTTAAGGTTAATACTGTTAAGGGTAGCGCCGATGACCAGATGATTTTAAAGATCGATGTTACCGAGAAACCCACCGGCACCATGTCCTTTGGTGCGGGATACAGCAGTCAGGAAAGTGTTTTCGGATCGATTTCCGTTTCCCAGAGAAATCTGTTCGGACGCGGACAGATACTCAACGCTGAAGGACAGATCGGCGGGCGGACCAATCTTTTTAGGCTCAGTTTTACGGAACCTTGGCTGTTTGACATTCCTTTGTCTATGGGAGTTGAATTGTATAACTGGGAAACCGATTATGACACTTATGATCGGAAAAGTTTAGGAGGAGGCATAAGGTTCAGCTATCCTGTTTATGCATATACACGGGCAAGTATTCGATACAATTACGACGATGCCGACATCACCAACATATCTGAAAATGCTGCTAAGTCGATTAAGGATTTGGCAGGCACCAATATTACAAGCAGTATAACCACCGGCATAAACTATGACTCAACCAATAGACGTTTTAATCCGTCTGAAGGTTCGAAGCACAGTGTTTCATTGAAATATGCAGGCCTTGGCGGAAATGTTGGCTTTACAAAGGTCTTGGCCGAAACCGGTTGGTTTTGGCCGCTGGTTATGGACACGGTTGGTTTTTTACATGGTGAAGCAGGGTACGTCACAGAGAATTCAGGGGATATCTTGCCGGATTACGAACGGTTTTATTTGGGTGGTATCAATTCGGTGCGTGGGTATGAGTGGCGAGAAATAAATGTTTTAGACGAAGACGGAAACATTATCGGCGGAAACAAATTCGTTCTATTTAATGCTGAATGCATTATCCCCTTGTTAAAGCAGCAAGGGCTTGTCGGCGTTATATTCTATGATACCGGAAATGTTTTTAATGACGATGAGAGCATCGATCTGGGCACCTTGAGAAATAGCGTCGGGTTTGGATTCAGGTGGTATTCTCCCATGGGCCCTATACGGTTTGAATATGGATACAAACTGGACGTTAAAGAAGGCGAAGACAGCGGTGGGCGCTGGGAGTTTTCAATGGGTTCAGCATTTTGAGCAATGTTCACCGCCTATTCCTTTCATCTAAGTAAACGAATAAACGATCTCTTAAAGGAGGTAAAATGCGTATTTTTAAAATAGCTTTTGTTACAATGGTTTTTTCTATTTGCTTTTTCGCTGTTTCTTCCTACGGGGCGGATGTGGCCAAGATTGGTACAGTTAGCTTTCAAAAAGTTCTTGAAAAATCAGATGCCGGAAAAAAGGCAAGTGATGAAATCAACAAGCGCGGGAAAGAGATGGAGGAGAGTCTTAAGAAAAAAGGCGAAGAGATTGATGCCATAAAAAATAAACTTGAGCGTGAAGCCTTGGTAATGAGCAAAGAGATGCGGGAAGAAAAAGAACGTGAAATAAGAATTAGCATTAATGACTTTAAAACATTGAAAAACAAATATATGGCCGATTTTAAGGAACATGAAGCCAGGCTCGTTAGGGACATCCAGAAGGAGGTGCTGGAGATTGTAAAGGAAATGGGCAAAAAAGAAGGGTTTCTCGTTATTTTCGAAAAACGTGAGGCCGGCGTTCTGTATTCTCCGGATACCATCGATATAACCGACCGGTTGATCCAGCGCTACAACACCGTTTATTCCAAAAAAGCATAAAAAAAGAAATAAAACAAAGAAAATAATACAAAAGATGCTAAATAATAATTAAAATGGAAACCACACTTGCCAACATAGCCGCTATTGTCAAAGGTGAAATCAACGGGGATAGGAATCAAAAAATTCGTGGAGCCGCGTCTTTTGAGGATGCAAAGGGCGATGAAATCACATATGCAAGCCAATCAAAGTTTTTAAAAAAAATTGACGAGACTGGCGCTGGTGCAGTGATTGTTCCTAAAAATTTTAAGGCGTCTACGAAGAACATTGTGAAGGTTGACAATCCTCAGATTGCCTTTATAAAGGTTTTAAACTTTTTTCATCCCGCTTCAAAACCAGATTTCGGGATAAGCCAAGATGCATATATCGGCAGATCCTTTTCATGCGGACACGATGTATCCATAGCACCCTTTTCCGTCATCGGAGACAGTGTTACACTTGGTCATCACGTGGTGATTTCCCCAAATGTCGTCATTGGTGACAACGTTATCATTGGGAACGATGTCAAGATTTTTCCGAATGTGACGATTCTTGATCGTTGCATTATCGGAAGCCGGGTTACAATTCATGCCGGGTCGGTTATATCGATGGTATCCGGAGAATACAGAACGCCGGCCTCACGTTTTTC
>JAFDCA010000102.1 GCA_019313025.1 Deltaproteobacteria bacterium | reverse complement strand
TATGGCCACATGTGCTGTCCTGAGCACCGTCCCGCCTGGAGTTTCATAGACACCGCGGGATTTCATACCCACGAAACGATTCTCTACGATATCCGCCCTTCCGATGCCATGACGCCCCGCCCGTCTGTTAATCTCTTTAAGAAGATTCGCAGGAGACATGTTTTTATCATTTATCGCCACAGGATCACCCTGTTCAAACGTTATTTCGACAATCTCAGGCTCATCAGGGGCATCCTGGGGAGACACGGTCATGGTAAACATATCCTCGGGCGGTTGTCTCCAGGGATCTTCAAGCTGGCCTCCCTCGAAACTGATGTGAAGAAGATTTCTATCGGTGCTGTAAGGTTTTGCATGGGTTGTCGGAACCTTGATACCATGTTGTTCGGCAAACGCCATGAGAGCACTTCGAGAATTAAGATCCCACTCGCGCCACGGCGCAATAATCTTTATATTTGGATCGATGGCCAGATAGCTGAGTTCAAACCTGACCTGATCGTTTCCCTTCCCTGTTGCGCCATGACTTACCGCATCAGCGCCTTCCAGTTTTGCAATTTCCATTTGCCGTTTTGCAATGAGCGGCCTGGCAAGAGATGTGCCCAAAAGATACTGTCCTTCATAGATGGCATTGGCGCGAAACGCCGGAAAAACATAATCCTTTACGAAAGTTTCCTGCAAATCATCAATATACACCTTCGTCGCCCCGGTATTGAGCGCATTCTCTTTTATTTGATTGAGTTCATCACCCTGACCGATGTTTGCCGCGAAGGCGACAACCTCACATCCATAGGTTTCTATAAGCCACTTTAAGATGACAGACGTATCGAGACCTCCTGAATAGGCCAGAACAATTTTATTAATAGAATCAGACACTATGAATCTCCTCTTAGCAGAACATCCAATATCGCCTTATGCATGTGCAGTTTGTTTTCAGATTGATCCCACACAACGGAGCTTGCCCCCTCCAATACATCTTCATGGATCTCTTCACCTCTGTGTGCGGGAAGGCAGTGCATCACTATCGCATTTTCGGCGGCGTTTTTTAACAGCGTTTCATTGACCTGAAAAGGTTCAAAAACCCGCTTTCGGCCGTCCAGTTCACCTTCCTGGCCCATGCTGGCCCAAACATCGGTATACACAACATCGGCGTTATTCACGGCTTCAACAGGGTCCGTGGTCAAAACAATTTTACCAATACTTCGATCCAATGCCTTTTCCATGACACCCCGGTCAGGTGAATATTCTTCAGGACAGGCTAAAACAAGTTTCAAGCCCAGAACTGCCGCAGCATTGATCCAGGAATGCGCAACATTATTTCCGTCTCCAACCCAGGCAATTTTGATGTCCTCGTATCCCCCTTTATATTCGATTACGGTCATAATATCGCTTAAAACCTGGCATGGATGATAAAGATCCGTAAGGGCATTAATGACTGGAATGGTCGTAAATTCGGCAAACTCGTCTAAAAGCTCCTGTGAATATGTCCGAATGGCCAGACCGTCCAAATACCTTGAAAGTACCCTTGCGGTATCCCGAACAGGCTCGTTTCGGGCAATTTGGGTGTCTTTGGCACTGATAAAAATCGGCGTCCCTCCCAATTGTGCCATGGCTGCTTCAAAGGAAACACGCGTGCGGGTTGACGGCTTTTCGAAAATAAGGCCTAAAGTCTTGCCCCCAAGGGTTCTGTCGACAATCCCGTTTTTAAATCTCTTCTTAAGCTCAGCCGCCCGTTCAAAGAGTCGGTCGAAATCTTCTTTCGTAAGATCTAAAAGTGTCAAAATGTCTTTTTCCACGGTAACCCCTGTTATTGATTGATGATTTTCGATTGAAGATTGATGATTAAAATAATTCCTCCACTTTTTTGTAATAGATTTGTCCTTTGAAACAATTCGTGACTAAAGCAGCTTCATGTATGATTTAATTTTTGACTGGAAGCTGTCCGAGTGAATTAGGGATCGTTTTGAAAGAACCATAATCGATTTAACTTTATGGATTAAACCCATTGTTAAAGCAAAGAATTTTATTAATTACCCGGGCAGGTTCTTTCATTACGAGCCTTTATTCACGAGTTCTTTCAGCAAAAATTTAATTATACATGAAGCGATAATGTCTTCAAAAGCTAAAGTTCTACATTATTTTTAGTTATCAATTTTCAATATTCAATCTAACACCTCATCCAGGCATTCCACAAGTGCATCGATCTCTTCTTTTTCGACGATGAGCGGAGGAATAAACCGTAAGATATTTCCCTGAATGCAGTTTATCAAAAATCCTTTTTCCATGCATGAATTGACAATGGTATCCCCTTCTATTTCAAGCTTCATCCCTAAGAGGAGTCCCATTCCACGGACATCCACTATCGATTCATGCTTGCTTTTCAGCCCTGTCAACCCTTCTTTAAAATATTCACCTATTTCCGCACAATGATGAATAAGATTTCCCTCTAAAATCAACTTGACAACCTGAATTGAAGCTGCGGTGATAATCGGAGTTCCTCCAAATGTTGACGCATGGGCTCCCGGACCGAATGTCTCCGCAACCTCTTCTTTGGCCAACATGGCCCCTATGGGCAATCCATTGGCAAGGGCTTTTGCCAAGGTCATGACGTCCGGTTCAATTCCAAAATGTTCGTACGCAAAAAACTTGCCTGTTCGCCCCATTCCGGTCTGGATTTCATCAAAAATCAAAAGAATATCTGCTTCGTCACATAGGTGTCTTACAGATTTAAGATAGTCTGGATCCGGACAACGAACCCCGCCCTCACCCTGTATGGGTTCCAGCAAAACAGCACAAGTAGATGGTCCGATGCTCTTTCGCAGAGCATCAATGTCATTAAAGGGTATATGATCAAAACCATCGAGTACCGGTTCAAACCCCTTTCTAATCTTGTCCTGACCGGTGGCGGAAAGGGTGGCCATGGTCCTGCCGTGAAAAGACTTTTCCATGGTTACGATTCTGTAGCGATCATTTTCACCTTTGTCCTTATAATACTTCCGAGCCAGTTTGATGGCAGCCTCATTCGCCTCAGCGCCACTGTTACAGAAAAAAACCCGATCTGCAAAACTATTTTCCGTAAGTCGAGATGCCAGCTCTATCTGAGGTTCGGTATAGTAAAGATTCGATACATGCAAAAGAATATCAGCCTGCTTTGACAACGCTTCCGAAATTTTTGGATGGGCATGTCCCAGGTTACAAACGGCAATACCCGAGACAAAATCAATATACTTTTTGCCTTCGGTATCCCAAAGACAGCACCCTTTGCCCTTTGTGATAACAACAGGAAATCTTTTATATGTTTTTGCGATAACCTTATCTGCTGTGTTCATTAAATGTTTGCTCATTTCAATCTCACATCTTGCAATTTGAATAATTCCACTATTCGTAAGTGTTTATTTAGGTTTTTAAAGCAAATCAATACTAAAGGAGCTTCAGATAGAGTTAAATATTTACTGGAAGCTGTTTGAGTGGATTATGGATCGTTATGAAAAAACTCTTATCGATTTGAGGTCATGCAACCATACTGTCTTTACGACTTACCCTTATCAAAAGATAAGATCGGTTTTTTCATTACGAGCCGTTATCAACGAGTTCTTTCAGGAAAAATTTAACTCTATCTGAAGCGATCAATTAGTTGACTCGTAGCCAAACCCATAAATTTTTATGCTATACAGTGCCCGAACGAAAATTATGATTTTTTGTTTAAATCAAGCAAGACGATAATTTTAACCACAGGAATACCGGTCGTATTTCGAGGATTAAATTTGAGTCTGACGCCGATATTGGCGAAAAAGACAGTTTTCGTTTGAGCACTATATGGTGACTTCCGTGCCAATCCCCTTGTCCGTAAAAAGCTCCAACAACAGTGCATGACGTTTACTTCCATTGATAATATGAACTTTTTCAACCCCGTTTTTCAATGCTTCTAAAGCACACTCAATTTTAGGAATCATTCCGCCAGAAATTGACTTTTCTTTGATCATTTGGTCGATTTTTTCCATATCAATTGAAGATATCAATTCTCCGGAAAGATTTAGAACACCTTCAACATCGGTAAGGAATATAAGACGTTTTGCTGAAAGCGCAACGGCCATACTGCTCGCGACAAGGTCTGCGTTGATGTTGTATGTTTCACCTGAGTCACCGATGCCCACAGGGGCAATAATAGGGATAAAACCCTGCCGGCTCAGTGTATTGATGATGTTCGGATTGATCTGCGTCACCTGGCCCACCAGGCCGGGATCGATGATCTCAGGCGGCTTGTTTTCATCCTCTTGATAAACAATATGGAGTTTTTTTGCTCGAATGAGATCTCCGTCCTTTCCGCTCAACCCCACCGCCTTACCGCCCTGTTTGTTGATCTCGGCAACAATATCTTTATTTACTTTTCCGCCGAGGACCATCTCAACAACATCCATTGTCGCTTCATCAGTCAATCGCATTCCTTTTACAAATTGGTGCTTTATACCCATCTGGTCAAGAACCTTGTTGATCTGGGGCCCGCCGCCATGAACAACAACCGGATTCAATCCGGTGAATTTCATCAACGTAATATCACGCGCAAAATCAGATTTCAGTTGCTCGTCCACCATGGCGTGACCTCCGTATTTGACCACGATGGTCATGCCATAGAAGGCGCGGATATAAGGAAGCGCTTCAATCAGTATGTCGGCAACATTGGGATTCATATTTTCCATCTCGCCTTTAATTTAATCTTCAAAAATATAGCCCTCTGAATTTGGTCAGAGAGTGGTTGTTCTACCTGAAGAATCGCTGGAAGAGTTAGAAGTGAACGAATCCGCCACAGCGCATCAGCGGACAAGAGTTTAAAGTGAGCTAAAGT
>JAFDCA010000101.1 GCA_019313025.1 Deltaproteobacteria bacterium | reverse complement strand
CCTCGAAAAATATCTCGACATGAGATATGAAGGCCAGTCTTATGAAATTATCGTTCCGTTTGATGAGGATTATATTGAAAGGTTCCATGGGCTCCATGAGAAAACTTACGGGTATAGAAATGAAGATAAAATTATCGAGATTGTGAATATTCGACTTCGGGCAAGGGGAATGCCGGAAAAACCACGTTTTCAAAAGTCGGAAAAAATGGAAAAAACGCCGCCTTCCGATGCTTTTTTAGGAGAAAAGGAGGTCGTATTCGACGGGCACAGGATACCGACAAAAATCATGGATAGAGATAAGCTGAAAAGCGGAAACCGAATCAAAGGGCCGGTTATTATGGTTGAATATTCTTCAACCACTGTCATTCCGCCGTTTGCTTCGGCACACGTGGATGAATACGGCAACATCCTCATGGAAATCATGACGGGGTAAATGGTTAATTGGTTGAATCGTTAAATAGTTAAAAACCAATCGACCTATTAGCCGTTTGACGAATTAACCAGCCGCGAAACGTGAAGAAAAGAGGTTAACATGACACTTAACCCGATCCTACTGGAAGTTTTTAAAAATCGATTTGCTTCCATCTCCGAGGAGATGGGCGTGACTTTAATCCGCACCGCCTTTTCACCCAATATCAAGGAAAGGCGAGACCTTTCCTGTGCGGTATTTGATCATGCCGGAGACATGATTGCCCAGGCAGCCCATATTCCCGTACATCTGGGTTCCATGCCCTTGTCGGTCAAGGCGGCCATCAACCATGGTGGCTGGGAAAAAGGGGATATGGTCATCTTGAACGATCCGTTCAAAGGCGGAACCCACCTGCCGGATATTACCCTGGTGGCCGCCGTATTCGCGGAAAGCAGCGTTCCCGAATTTTTTGTCGCCAACCGAGCCCACCACGCGGACGTGGGTGGGATGAGTTCCGGGTCCATGCCCCTTTCCACCTCGATTTTTCAGGAAGGCATCATTATTCCACCCCTTAAATTGGTTGAAAAAGGGGTCATCGATCAGAAGATCATGGGATTTTTGCTCAACAATGTCAGGACGCCGGTGGAACGAGAAGGGGACTTTGCCGCACAAATCATGGCCAATGTGACAGGGGTTCGAAGGACCGAGGAACTCATTACAAAATACGGGCTTGATAACACCCGTTATTATGCCGGCGCCCTCATGGACTATGCAGAACGGTTGACTCGAAAAACGATTCTGGAAATTCCGGATGGCAGTTATGAATTTGAAGACGTTATGGAAGACGACGGTATTACGGACCGCATGATAAGGATACATGTCGACCTCACCATCGAAGGGGATACGGCAACGCTTGATTTCAGGGAATGTGACCCGCAGGTTCAAGGGAGTGTCAATGCCGTATATGCTATTACCCTTTCGGCGGTTCTCTATGTTTTTCGCTCACTGGTTTCGAAAGATATTCCCACCAATGCCGGTTGTCTGAGGCCCATTCACGTTTTAACCCGAAAAGGATCTGCCGTGGATGCCCTTTTTCCGGCGGCTGTGGCCGGAGGGAACGTGGAAATGTCACAGCGAATTGTGGATGTAATATTGGGCGCCCTTTCGCGTGCCGTTCCGGAGACGATCCCGGCGGCCAGTCAGGGCACCATGAACAACGTGACCATTGGCGGGGTGGATTCGATAAAAGGGAAGCCGTTTGCCTACTATGAAACCATCGGCGGCGGAATGGGAGCATCTTCAAGGTGCCATGGAGAAAGTGCCGTCCATTGTCACATGACCAACACCATGAATACACCGGTGGAAGCTCTGGAATACAGTTATCCCTTTTTGGTGACCGAATATTCCGTTCGCCGAGGCACGGGAGGAAACGGGCGTCACAAGGGGGGGGACGGCATTGTTCGGGAGATCGAATTGCTTTCGGATGCAGAGGTCACCGTTTTATCGGAAAGAAGACGGATGCCTCCTTACGGACTCTTCGGCGGAGAGCCGGGATCTGTCGGTAAAAACGTCATTATCAGAAATGAAGGAAGCGAACAAAAAGGGAGTAAATTTTCCGCATCCTTAAACAAAGGAGATCGCCTGCGCATCGAGACCCCCGGAGGCGGAGGATACGGGAGTCCGGAATAAACATAACATTATTGATCCTGATATGTCTCTTTGGTCAAAAATGTACAGATGAGTGATATAACGGCAGCACCAAGAAGAATAAAGATGAGCATCGAGTAAGCTTCGAGGGAATACCCGCCGGTATCGGATTTCGGATAGGCATCCAAGACCCAACCCAAAAGGGGCATAAAAACGGCCCCACCTAAAAAAGGAAAGAGATTTACCATGCCGGTTGAAGTCCCGGCAATTTCCGTGGGGAAAAGCTCTTTGATATTGGTAAATGCAAAAATAACGACGGATGAAGAACATATTGAAAAGATAAAAAACAGGATGTACAGAGCGAAATGGGGAAGGCCGGTGGGGTAAATACTCAGAAAAACGAGTTCTGCGACCAGCACCAAGTTGCACAGAATAAATGGCTTTTTTCGGCTTTTCATGACCTTGTCCGACAAAAACCCCAAAGGGGGGCTTCCGATGATCATGCCCCATGCAATCATGCTGAGCACTGTACCGGCCTGTGCCCGGGTCATGCCGTAAACATGCATCAGGTAGGGTCCACCCCAAAGCCCTCCAAATGCAAAAAATACTCCGCAATCGAAAAAAAACCAGATCGCCACCGGCCAGAAGTATTTTTCGGATATGACTTGGCGGGCCCCTTCCAGCAGGGGAATCTGTTGTGTCGGCTGAAACACTTTATCGGTACTTTTTTTGTCGAGTTCTTCAATAGAAGGCCAGCCTTTATCCTCGGGACGGTCCCTGACAATGAACCATACCAGCACGACAATGATAAAGGTACAGCAGCCAATAAGTTCAAAAGAAACACGCCATCCTAACAACAGGGTCATGACAGCCAGAAGCCACGTCGCCGCCAGAACGCCCATTCCTCCAACTGCATTTAAGATGCCGGTCATGAAAGCAAACTCATGGGGACGAAACCAGCGGGAGAAGATTTTCATAGTGGGGATGAAGACCATGGAAACACCCATACCAACCATCACTCTTCCCACAAAGGCCACTTCTATGGTTGGTGAAAATCCGAATAGGAGGCTTCCCAAAGAGGCGATGATTAAAAAAAATGTAACTGATTTTCGGGGCCCTAATGAATCCGACAAAAGACCGGCTGGAAATTGCATGAACGCATAACAGTAAAAATAGATCGATCCCAGCAACCCCATGACACTGGCGGTTGTTTTAAAATCTTCTATTAAATCGTTTGCGACAACAGAAAGTGAAAGGCGATGGAAGTAAACGAAAAAATAGGCAAGCGCCAGCACAATAAAAATCAGCCACCTGAATCGTACGATCTTTGCGCGGATATTATTGGCCATGTTTTTGCCGCTTCGCCATCTCTTCTGCCCTGAGATCTTTCTTTAAAATTTTGCCGACGTTTGTTTTGGGAAGTTCAATTCTGAACTCAATTTCGGTTGGAAGTTTAAACTTGGCCATTTTATCTTGGCAGTATTCGATAAGTTCTTCCTGTGTAGCGGTTTCACCTTCTTTAAGGGCAACAAAGACCTTGACGGACTCACCTCGAGTGGGGTGGGGGATACCGATTGCGGCAGCTTCCCGGACCTTGGGATTTTCATAAAAGACTTCTTCAATATCACGCGGGTATACATTCAAACCACCGGACAAGATCATATCCTTTTTTCTGTCAACGATATAAAAATATCCTTCTTCATCCATTTTGCCGATATCACCTGTATGAAGCCAGCCATCAGTGAGTGTATTGGCAGTTTCTTCATCCCTGTTCCAATAACCTTTCATGACCTGTGGGCCTTTAATAAGGAGTTCACCCGATTCTCCGGTGGGAACATCTGTATTGCCGTCAGTGATATCAACGATACGGCAGTCCGTGTCAGAAATGGGAATACCGATGCTACCGGCTTTACGTTTTCCTCCGGAAAATGGATTTACATGGGTGACCGGTGAGGATTCCGTCAAACCGTATCCTTCCACGATAACAGCGCCGGTTTTGTTTTCAAAATCTCTGATGACTTCCAACGGTAGCGGGGCGCTGCCTGAAAAACAACCTTTGATTGACGTCAGGTCGATTTTGTCAATGTGCGGATGGTTCAGTATGCCGATATACATGGTGGGTACCAGTGGCACGAAGGTTGGTTTAAATTTTTGAATGGCCTGGATCAGCGGATCGGGCTGGGGCTTTGGGACAAGTATGTCTCCCCACCCCAAATAAATAGCCAGATTCATTGCGGTGGTTAGGCCAAATACATGAAAAAAAGGAAGTGCGCCCAGCATAATTTCATTGCTGTCGAAGGCGGGGAACCATGCACCAACTTGTTGAACCTGTTTGCTCATATTGCCGTGGGTCAGCATAACGCCTTTTGAAACGCCGGTGGTACCCCCGGTATACTGATACATGGCAATGTCATCAAACGAAAGCTCAACCGCGGGAGGATTGGGATAATTTTTTGATAGAACATCCTTCCATTTGAATACATTTTCAGAGGATTTAACATCTGCCGCAAGGTTCTTCTTCTTGGCCACCAGCGGAAACAAAAGATTTTTTGGAAACGGAAGATAATCACCGATGGAGGTATATACAATCTGCTTTATCTTTGTTTTCGGCCTTAAATCGATCATTCGGTTTCCGAGAAGATCCAAGGTTATGAGCACTTTTGAACCGGAATCATTAAATTGATGTTCAAGCTCACGGTCAGAGTACAGCGGGTTGTTCATCACCGCGATTCCGCCGACCCTTAATATGGCATAATAAGCCACGACACAAGGGATGAGGTTGGGCAGAAGGATGGCAACACTGTCACCCTTCTGGATGCCGAAGGAATTCAAGGCCGCGGAAAAACGGGTAACCATATCGTCAAGTTCACGATAGGTCACTTTATATCCTTCGAATAAAAGAGCCATCTTATTCGGAAATTTGCCAGCCGTCCTTTCCAGTATTTTCGGGAGGCATATGTCTTCGTAGTCTAATTTTTCAGGAACTCCTTTTTCATAGCTGGTTAACCAGGGTTTATTTTCATATCTAATCTCTGTTGTCATAGGCCCCCCTTTATATCCATCATCAATCTTTAATTTGATATCCAGGTGAATTAAGATTTCCGTTTCGTTAAAACCGGCCCCTTCCGCCCTATATCTGTTAGGATGAAAATGAATATTTGTCAAGAAAGCTTGTAATTTATGTGATATTAGTATACCAAAATAAATTTGGAATCGAATGAAAAAATCGAACTTTTGCTTGACAGCTTTAAAAGGCGTCTGTTAAAAAATGAATGAGCATTCATTCATTAATGCGCTTTAAAATCCAAAGAACCCCTCGATGGAATCCGGTTCCAACGGAATCTGACGGTTGCCATTGGATCGGGGTGGGGAGCAAAACACTGTAAAATGGAACCTGTCTTGATATCTCCTGCCAAAGCCTTTGTTTTTGGGATACCCTCCGTGCTATTCTCATTGATCATACCACTGGTTGGTGTGGCTGTTTTTACCTATATCATTGCCTGTCGTCTAAAACCGATGGTGAGAGCGCTGCCGGATCATCGGTTGGATCGTTTGGCCAACCGATTCTTTAAAATGCTAAAGTATGCCGTCGGACAATACCGGCATCCCAGGTATCTGGATGCGGGCATCATTCATATTATGTTATTTGCGGGTTTCGTTATCCTGTCTTTAAGATCCATCACCCTGGTGCTGATTGGAATTTCAGACGGTTATGTCCTGCCGGGGATGACCGGAACCATGGGCGAGATTTATACGGTGCTCAAGGATTTTGCCGGAACATTGGTTCTGGTCGCCTGTCTGGCCGCGTTGTATCGCCGGCTGGTCGTCAAACCGAAACGATACGCGGTGCCGCCGAAATACGGCAAAGAACATACCTGGGAAGCCGTTTTGGTGTTGCTGCTGATCACGGGTCTGGTCACATGCGATATGGCCTTTGAAGGAAGCGAATTTGCCGCTCTGATTCAAAATGGATCAAGGCCGGAGATCCTGACGCCATTAACGGGAACATGGGTGGCCACATATATATTCAGACTCTTTCCAGTGGATATGCTGCAGCAAATTCACCTTGGCGCATATTTTTCCCATGAGTTGATTTTCTTCTTTTTCTTGTGCTTTTTGCCCATGGGCAAGCATTTTCATGTCATTACCTCCTTGCCGAATGTCTTTTTAATGAAGCTCGACAAAGGGACGGTCAAACCGGTTCAATGGGGAGTTGAGGAAGAAGCCCTTGACGACCTCGAATCTTTCGGTGTCAAAAAGTACGAAGATTTTACCTGGAAACACATGCTTGATTTTTATTCCTGTGTGGATTGCGGGAGATGTTCGGACAACTGCCCGGCCAATACCGTGGGGCGTCCGCTTTCCCCCCGATTCATTTCCATTAAGTGCCGCAACTATTCATTCAATAAATATCCGATCAAAGGTAAACCGGCGGATGTGAATCCGTTTATCGGAAACGTTTTGGAAGAGGATGAAATCTGGTCGTGCACTACCTGCGGGGCCTGTGAACAGGAGTGCCCGGTCCTTATCGAGTACATCGACAAGATCGTTGATGTGAGAAGGGGATTGGTAGATGACGGTATGGTGCCCCAATCCTTGCAAAAACCTTTGGGAGCCCTTGAAAAACGGGGTAACCCTTACGGAAAGATGGAGAAAAAACGCGCGGACTGGGTTAAGGAATTGCCTGAGGATGTCAACATTAAACTCCTGGGAAAAAAAGAGAGCGCAGACACTCTCTACTTTGTCGACAGCATTACGTCTTATGATGATCGAATTCAGGATATCGGACGTGCTACGGTAAAAATTCTTACGGCTTGCAATATCGATTTTGGAATACTGGGACCTGATGAAAGGGACAGCGGCCACGAGGTCAGGCGATTCGGTGAGGAGATGCTCTTTTTGGATCTAAGGGATCGAAATTCAGAAGCCATCAACAATGCCGGTGTGAATCGTATCGTTACAGCAGACCCCCATGCCTTCAATGCGTTGAAACACGACTACAAGGGTATCCCGGCGGTGGAACACATCAGCAGTACTATTTTGAAGGGCATCAAATCCGGCAATCTCCGATTAAAACATGTTGAGAACTCGGATAAAATCTATACCTATCACGATCCGTGCTATCTGGGACGGCACAATAACCTTTATACTGATCCGCGAGAGCTCATCGATTCGATTCCCGGAATCCAGCGGGTTGAAATGACCAAAAACTGTAAAGACCGCTCGTTTTGTTGCGGCGGCGGCGGACTGATGTTGTTTTACGAGCCCATAGAGGAAAAAAGAATGGCACAGGTCAGGGTTGAAATGGCAAAAACAGCCGGCGCAAACGTCATTATTACAGCCTGTCCCTTTTGTATGGTCAATATGGAAGATGCCATTAAAACCAGCGGCCTGGAAGGTGAGATGGAGGCCATTGATCTGGTGGAGCTGGTTGAGCAACATTTAAACATCTAAATCCGAATACCGAAATCCGAAACTCGAAACAAATTTGAATATCAAGTTTTCTAAGTTTCGAAACCAACGACTCGGTGTGTATCGGAGAAGTTTGAAGTGATCTAAAGAGCCTATTTATCAAGCATTTAACGGGGAAGTTATGGAGCCGCTTTCAGCCGTCGCAGTCAGAGGCCACTATGGCGAAGTCGGCTCGCTTTATACGATCCGGAAGCTGCTGATTCTATATAATTTTAGAATTCCTTAACTTTAGTTCACTTTAGCTCACTTTAGGCACTTGCAACTTTTCCTGGTTTTATATTTAAGTCAGCATGTAGCATATGATGTCGAATAATATTTTTATTCCTAAGTAAGTGACGATTGAATTTTAGGAGGTAAATTATGGAGATCTTAGTGTGTGTCAAGCGGGTTCCGGACACCTCGGAAAATGAGATCGAGGTCAACAGAGACGGTACGGATATCGAAAGGGATGACCTGGTTTATTCTGTCAATGAATGGGACAATTATGCCGTTGAAGAAGCCATTCAGATTCGAGACAAGGTCGGCGGCAGCATTACCGTCGTCACTGTCGGTGAAGAGGAAGATGAGGAGGTTGTTCGAAGAGAGATGGCCATGGGGGCTGATAACGGTTTGCTGCTTTCAGATGATGCGTTTAATGGATCGGACGGAAAAGGGATTGCCGCTGTTTTGAAAGCAGCGGTTGAAAAGGGAAAATATGACCTGATTTTGACCGGCGCCCAGGCAGATGACGGGGCAGGCCAGGTGGGCGGCATGCTGGCCGCCATGCTCGACTGGCCCTATGCATCATTGGTCAACTTTCTGGAAATTATCGATGACAAAAAAATTAAAGTCGGCCGTGAAATTGCCGGCGGAAACCAGGAGATGAATGAAATTGATCTCCCTTGTGTTCTTTCGATTCAAACCGGCATCAACGAACCTCGGTATGTGGGTATTCGCGGAATCCGAAAGGTGGCGTCACTTGAAATCCCGGTTCACACCGCCGGCGATCTCGGAATTGCCGCGGATACTGTCGGAGAACCCGGGGCTCGAATAAAGCGTCTCGATTATTTTGTTCCTGAATTGGGTGAGGGTGCAGAGATTCTGGAAGGAAGCACCGATGAAATCATTGACAAACTCGTGGAACTCTTAAAAGCCAAAGGAGGGATCAAATAATGACTCAACAGGTTTTCGCATATATTCTCCACAAAAATGGGGTGGTAGACGATACAGCCCTTGAGTTGATATCCGCCGGCCAAAAACTCATTTCTGATGCTTCGGTCAAGGCTTTTGTGGCCGGCGTCGGTGCCGAGCTTGAAACCGTATGCAAGGAGGTTGCGTCTTCTTTTGCCGAGGTCTGGAAGATCGACCATGAAGCGCTGGCCTATGTTAATGCAGAAGTCATACGGCCGATGCTGACCCGTATTCTGCCAAAAGACAGCATCGTGCTGATTCCCCATGAACATTTTGGGATGGACCTGGCACCCGGTCTTTCCGTAAAACTTGACACGGCATATCTTCCGGATGCCGTCGATTTTGAAGGCATCCAAGATGGAAAACTCAAGGCTGTTCGCGAAGAATATTTAGGCCAGGTGAGCACCCATGTCCTTTGTGATATATCCAAAGGCGCCGTGATTACCATCCGTCCGGGATCGTTCAAGGCGGATGAGAGCAAAAGCGCCGCCGGCAACATCGTTGACAAATCCGCCGAAGCGTTGGAAGGCGGTCTTGAAGCGGGTGTCCGTCGTTTTCTGGAAATTGTTGATGCTGAAGTGGGTGACGTGGATATCACCAAGTCGGATGTTCTGGTATCTGTGGGCAGAGGTATCGAAGATGAGGACAATCTGGAGATGGTTTTTGATCTGGCGAAAGCCATGGGGGCGGATGTGTCATGCTCGAGACCCATTGTGGATGCCAAATGGCTGGAAAAGTCCCGACAGGTCGGAACGTCAGGGCAGACCGTCAAACCGAAAGTCTATGTGGCCCTGGGAATCAGCGGTGCCTTTCAACATCTGGGCGGCATCAAGGGTGCGCCCTTTATTGTTGCCATCAATAAAAACCCCAAAGCACCTATTTTCCAGGCAGCGGATGTGGGAGTTGTGGATGACATCCTTGATTTTATTCCCGAACTCACGGACCGGATCAATAAGCTAAAAGGATAAAACTGCTGGTAGTTCCAGCTTTTTTTTCAGATGTATGAGTGCGCATTTGCCTCAGACACAAAGAACACTGAGAGTATAATATTTGATTTGCCGTTGACCCCGAGTTCAACGGCTTTCAGATTTAACGGGGCAGGGAAGACGGCAAATCAAAAACCATAAATCTTAGTATGGATTCTCTTTTATATGCACAGAAAATTGTGAACTTCTGCACATAAAACTGTGCACTCCTAGTTCCTCGAAAAATCAAATCGCAATAATATCAACTGGTTGATGTTTGGCATGCCTGTTGCATTATAAATTTAGTTTCATTAATTCTTACTCGCTAACATTTTTTAAGCCAGATAATATTCAGAAAGCATCAGGCGGTTAAAACATGAACTATGATCCTTCCGAACCCGAAAAACCGCGACTATTGGACCAGGTGCGGGAAACGCTTCGGACCAAGCACTACAGTATTCGAACCGAGCAAAGTTATGTACAGTGGATACGAAGATATATCCTTTTTCACAACAAACGGCACCCAAAAGATATGCGAGAAAAAGAGATTAATGCATTTTTGAAACACCTTGCCGTAAACCGAAATGTGGCCGCCTCCACCCAAACTCAAGTGCTCAGCGCGATTTTGTTTTTATACAAGGAAGTCCTTGGTTATGAAATAGGGTTTATCGAAAATATTCATAGAGCTAAAAAACCCCGTCGGTTGCCGGTGGTGTTCAGTCGACGAGAAGTTCGAGAGATTATGAGGCATCTAAAAGGTGAAAAATGGATAATGGCTAATATTATATACGGTGCGGGTTTGCGGCTGATGGAATGTCTCCGGTTGAGAATAAAAGACGTTGATTTTTCCTACAATCAAATTACTGTTCGAGATGGGAAGGGGCAGCAGGACCGAATAACCGTCTTGCCGGATATCGTAAAGCACCCGTTGAAAGAACATTTAAAAAGAGTCTGGAAACAGCATCAAAATGATTTAAAAAATGGATATGGAAGGGTATCTTTACACTTTGCACTGGCACGAAAATATCCGAATGCTGACAAAGAATGGGGTTGGCAATATGTTTTTCCATCCCGGAGTCGTTCCGTTGATCCGCGTTCCGGTTTAATAAAACGTCACCACCTCAGCGAGCAATTTCTGCAACGTTCTATCAAAACTGCCTTAAGAGATGCCAAAATCAGTAAGAGAGGTTCAACGCATTCTTTAAGGCATTCGTTTGCAACCCATTTGCTTGAGGATGGCTATGATATTAGAAGTATTCAAGAGTTGTTAGGCCACAAAGATATCAGAACAACAATGGTTTATACGCATATATTGAATAGAGGCGGCCGAGGTGTAAAGAGCCCCGCGGATCAGCTATAATTTTATTACAGATATGTATTTTTTCTTTTGAGTGTTACACGTCATTTCGTAGACGCATAACACGCTGTAGTACTTCATAACCGTTAAATATAACATCTTGAAATTAAACTGATTATATTATATAAAAATATAGTCTGCTTAGAGTCTTATGCGTCTTTGAAAGACGTGTTTGTCAAAATATTTAGGTCGTATAATACTAGTTAGCAGTAGGATTAATGAAAAAAACCATTGCCGTTGTCTTGACAATTATTTTCATGATTATTGCGTTTTGGCTTGGTGAAGCCGGAAAGGGACTATCCCAAATTTTGCCCTACTTAGTTGGACTCCTTGGCATAGTGTCCATAACCTATTTATTCTCTAATAATTGGAAGTATCGGACGCTGTCAGGCTTTACATTCTTTATTCTTTTTGCGGTAGCTTTCTATATGGGCGATGTTTCTTTTTACCACGCCTATAATAGCTGCATTGAAAGAGCTGAAGACATAAGGACAACCCTATCAGAATTTCAAACTAAAAATGGCAACTATCCTGCTGTGTTGGAGGAATTGAATATGCCATTGCCATGTTCAAGATGCTTGCGAGGTAGCATACTTGAATATGAAAGCAATGGTTCGCAGTACAAAATATTGTTTAAAGATTGGCTTGTTGAACACTCAGCTACTGACAAGGAGCCTTTTTTTGCTAACAAGTAAAACTGCTAACATGCGGTTTCACAAAGGACCGCTCGTACCTCGCGGCCTGTGAACCGCGGCGTTAGGTGGCGCCGAGTCTGCTAGAACGGTCTTCGCAGACTGGTATCTCCCATGTCAACGTTGGAGGTGTAATGGATTTCCTTGTAACCGGGTTCGTAGCAGGCGTGATAGGGACGCTGGCAATGGACTTGCTTAACAATATAGTTGCCCGTACTGGAGTGTTTCTGAAGATAGATGTGGCAATGATAGGTCGGATGGCTGCGGGCTGGACACATGGGCGTTTTCGTTATAGGCATCCAGACGAAATGGTGCAAGTCCCCAACGAGATGATCTACGGTTATCTTGCGCACTTTGCCATTGGCGTGGGCCTTGCGGTCCCGTTCGTATTAAGTTGGGATCTCTGGGTCGGTAGACCTGCGTCACCGGTATGCGCTGTCCTATATGGTGTTGCGACGACGGCGGCCTCCTTCTTCTTCGTTTACCCTTCGATGGGACTCGGAGCGTTTGGCAGAAGGTCGCCGGACAGAATCAAGGCCTTCATCACTCCTATCGCCAACCACTTTTTCTATGGAGTGGGTCTTGCAGTCGGGGTCGTACTTGTATGAATGTTAGGCAAAAATGATGCGCAGGATGGATAGTGCGCCACCTAACAATGGCATCAAGGGCGACGGCAAAAAGCCGCCGCGCCTT
>JAFDCA010000100.1 GCA_019313025.1 Deltaproteobacteria bacterium | reverse complement strand
TTGTTCAGAAAGCGGACAACTGGCTATTGAAGACAGATGCCCTCATCCAATAGAAGAATATTTCCTGGTGGATCATGTATCCGTTGACAGTTGCCGAATTCACGGAGACGGAGATTCATTTGGAAGGATGATTGATGGGATTAAAGATTTTTTTCATAAGTTTTAAAATGGTTATCGCGACTTGCATTGTCGGATCCATAATGGTTCTTTCAGGATGCGCCCCTGCCGTGATAACGCCCCCGCCGGAGGTCTATGGGGAAACGTCCCGACAGGATAGTGAATTCGAGGAAAATACCGAAAAACCGGGCCTCAGCCCACGTGCCCTTGCTGCTTTGCAGTTAACCGAACAGGGGCGGATATTTTTAGAAAATAATCAACCCGATGATGCCATAGGTATACTCGAACGGGCCCTGAACCTTAATCCAAATAATGGTCGAAATTACTATTATTTGGCTGAAGCTTGGCTTATGAAATGGAATATCGGGCAGGCCACGGAATTCAATCGTCTGGCGGAAATTTATCTCAAAGACGACCATGAATGGCTAAATCGTGTTTTACTGCAAAGGGAACGGATAAAAGAATACGGCCAATGAAGCTCTTTGCAGTCTTGCTGTACCTGAATCAAACATTGACATAACATCGGATTTAACATATTATTATACCAATCATTATTTTTCCCAAAAAAGGGGGATCTCATGCTCAAGAAATCAAAAAAAACAAATGCCGAGTCTAAAGTTTCCACCAGCCCGCTCTCAATGGTTGATAGGACAATTATCGGAGATCAAATTTATATAGAGGGCAATATCCGCGGTGAGGAGGATCTGCTGATTGAAGGGTCGGTCAAAGGCCGTATTGAAATGAAAGCCCATCATTTAACGGTAGGTTCAAAGGGACAGGTTGAAGCCGAAGTTAATGCTGCAAATGTCACCATCAGCGGCAAGTTGGAGGGAAACATTAACGCAACCGGCAGGGTGGAGATAACAAAATCAGCTGACTTTAATGGGGAAATCAAAGCAAAGAGTATCTCCGTAGAAGACGGAGCCTATCTTAAGGCGGTGATCGAGCTGGAACGTGAACCGACCCAAAAAACCGTTCCGTTAGGAAAGCCTGAAACAAAAGCGCCCTCTGAACCGGCAAAAGAACCGATTATTCTGGCAGGCAAAGACAGCAAGGGGAATTGATCATTGGCAGCTTCCGCTACAGATCTGAGCCAAATGGATCTGAACCGGCATTCGGGGTTGGAGGTTTACACCAGCAACGCCCTGAAGCTTTTTATGGAACATCTTAATCAACATCCCCAGAGCAAAGTGTTGGATGTTGGTCCGGTGTGCCAGGAAAATATCAGATTTTTTGCCAACAGAGTTTGGAAACATTACGTTTGTGACTTGTTCATCCGACTGGACCGGTATATTCGCAAGGGCGATCCCGTTCATCAAATCTGGAAGGAACTCGACTATGATCCTGAAAGTTTCCATGGAATATTGGTATGGGAATTAGCGGACCGTCTGGATGAACAGGATGTTAATCGGCTGGTAACCTTGTGCCACTCCATGTTAAAGCCAGGGGGTTTGGCGGTGGTGATGGTTATGGGTGATCAGATCGCATCATCTGAAACAAGGTCCTTTGTTGTAGGACAAAACTATCGAATTTATTTGCGACCCCAGCCTCATCTGGAACTCCCGTTGCGGGGTCGGCAAAACAGAGATGTGTTATCCATGATGGCGCCTTTTATTCCGGCCAAATCTTTCATTTGCCGTCCTGGTTTTATGGAATTCCTTTTCCGACGAGAATAACCCGATCGGGTTTCGGAACACAAATTTGACCATTAATCCAACATCGTATTATCCCAGAACCCATTATTCCAATATTCAAGCATAGCCCTCTCCGGGGCTTAGGCTTTACGGGCCGGAGGCCAATTGAGGCGAAGCCCCTAATTTGGCTTTGGTATAATAACATACACAATTCTCACCTTGTCTTTTGAACCCGGGGCGATTTTCAAGGCTGCGGGGGTGAGGGCAAGATTAGCAAAAATTGTTCCGGTCCCTTTTAAATTGTCCAGGGGAACCTTTTCCGTGTACAGGGTGGAAATATTGCCCAAAATCCGTTTTCCTCCGACAATTTCAATTTTATCCGGGTCTATTTCTATTTCTGAAAGAATGAAACCTTCCGGTAATTCCCCAACCCAGCCGATCTGCAGAGGAATTACTTTTTTTATGGTTTCATCAAGGGTTACCTCAATGACTGATGGAATCACCTTTCTTAAAAAAATTCCGGGTGGCAGGGTAATACTGTCCTGTGTGATTGAAAAAATATTTCGACCGATAACGGCATTGCCAAGGTCCAGCTTTACCTGAATCTGTTCGGGTTGAATCGATTTTATCAGGGCGCCTGATCCCCCCAAATGAAGGCGAACGGCATTAACAGATGTGTCTACAATTTCGAAGCCGGGATTGCGGTTTGTATATTCAACAGGAATTTCGAGGGTAATCAGGGTGTCCAAGCCTTTTGAAAAGCTGAACCAGATTCCGGTGATAAAAAAGACGGAAATTATCGCCGCTATGCTCATTTTAAATTTTTCTTTTTGCTGGTAAGCATTCCCCTCTTCATGTATGCCCATGTGTTCTTGTAATAATTTCGTTAACATGATGTAACTGCTGACATCCGCGATTTTAGAATCTTTGGCCACCACCACTTTTCCGGTCTCTTCGGATATTACAACCACTAAAGCGTCTGTTGTTTCGGACAGACCAAGAGCAGCCCGGTGACGGGTTCCGTACCGTGACGGCAGATTACTCTTGTAAGATAAGGGAAGAATAACTCCGACATGGGAAATACGATCCTCTTCAATGATGATGGCGCCGTCATGGACCGGATTGTCTCCCCAGAAAATACTGGTGATCATCTCTTTGGAGATTAACCCCCGCAAGGGTATGCCTCCCTGAACGACATCTTCCAAGTTTTCTCTTGCCGGCAGAACAATCAAGGCGCCGATGTGCCGCTTGGCCAATGCCTTAACGCTTTCAACAATGATTTGTATTGTTGTTGGAACACTTTTTTGGGGGAATCCCCAAAGAATGGCCCTTAAATTCTTTGCCTGGAGAACACTTCGTATTTCGTTTCGAAAGACAATAATGATGATGAGAGCAACAGCTGCTGTGATGCCCTGCATAACCCAACTGGTTAAAATGAGGCCGAAAAATACAGCGATACGTTGGAAGATCCAGAGCAAAGCAATGCCAGTGAGCACCCTGAAAACATAGGTTTCCCTGAAAAGCACATAGAGACGAAACATAATGTAGCTGTTTAGCAGGATATCAATGACATCTTGCCAGCGAATGAATTCTAAAAAAGGCATAAGTTGATTCCAGTTCCATCAGTCGGTGATGCTAAATCTCAAAATGCGAAGAAGATTGCCTTTTTGATCGGAAATTTCAACGCGCCATGGGCCTTTGTCGGTTTCACGAAGTTGAATACTACTGTAGGTTGCCCAGCGGGGCGGTTGAAGAGTTAACCGTTTGTTTGTGCTGGGGTCATCTCTGTGAAACCATTTATGGAATATAAACGTTTTTTCGGGAACCGGATCAAACGAGGTAAAACAGGAGACTTTTCCAATTTTTATGGAAAAAACAACCGCCGGGTTTTGGGGTGTGAAATCTTTAATCTCTTCACACATTACACTACGATCCATTCTCAACGTTTTTAAAGCGCCATCGGACTTAGAGCTTGTATTGTTTTGAGGAAACGTTTCAAAGACAATGAAAAAATTTGTAAAAGTCATAATAACAAAGAATGTCAATATTTTGTGCTTTATTCTCATTTTGCTCATACCCCGGTCAATTGTATTGGCAACCCCACAACCCGTAACGACCGACAACTATCAAATAGTATCTAAAATTTATTTTTTATCAAGTAAAAACATTTGTTTTATTGTTCGAACAATCAATAATAATCTCCCCTGAACGTAGTGGTCAGGAAAAGTTTTCAATTGCACTGGAAGGAATTGATGAATATTATGATTCATGAAATAAACAAGTATTCAATACTTAAAGCCCTGAACTCAAATGATTTGAAAACGCTTTAATGAAATAGACTAAATAAGCCCCGATGCTTCTGCGGAGAATGGAGAATGTTTCATGTTTTCTTTAAAGAATAAGAAATTTCAAATTATTGCGATGGTTTTATCCATTATCATTTTATCCTTAATTATTGTTTTCGTTAACCATTCTACAAAAAAGGAGGATCAAGAAACACTTATTTCAAATACAGAACCCAAAGGATTTACGTTCTTGAATATCGGCGAAAACACAATAATTTCAAGTGACCTCCGGGGGCAGCTCAGGGACACGCTCGGTCCAGATGCCATTGAAAGATGGAACACATTGGATTTAAATTTGAACTATAAAGGATTTCTGGAAAAATATTTTCCGAAATTACATGAATTAAATCAAAAATTGAATTCTCCGATTGGAGAACGGGTTGAACATGATACCATTCAACTTACGTACCGTTATGCACGAAAAAAAAATGCACCTTTTGATTATGTTAAGCTCGTATTTTTCAATCAAACCAAGAAGCCATTGTTTTTTTTAATCGAGGCTAAAAGTGCAGGATCGGAAATACTGGATGCCATTACAAAAAAATACGGCAAAGGAAAAACGATCCGCTGGGACGATAAAAACGGCAGGTCTTTATCCTGGAAAAAGAATCAATCGATTTTAATACTATCCATAAGCAATGACCGTTATGGACAAACGGAATATAAAACCGCGATTTATTATGTACCGAGTCTGGAAGAATTGGTGTTTGCGGAACAGGAAAAAACCAAACGCCGGCAAGAAGTGATAAAGAAAACCGGTAAAGATGCATTCTAACAAAGAACTTGAAAGCTGTCATTAAGCGAATCGGATTTATAACTTAGAATCTCAGTTACATACGCTTTAATATTCATTTAGGAAAGGGGGATGTTATGAATCGAACCGTAAAATGGGGATTGATCGTCATCGGGAGCTTAACCCTTCTGCTTATTGTAGCCCTTATCCTGCTGCCAAAATTCGTGAATGTCAAGCAGTATAAGCCCCGAATTGAAAAGGAAGTTTCCAGGGTTACAGGACGAACATTTACGTTGGGGGATGATCTTCGTCTTTCTCTCTTTCCCCATGCAGGCCTCTCGTTTTCCGATCTTCATCTGGGAAGCCTTCCGGGATTTGAAGAAAAAGACTTTATCACCGTGAAATCTTTTGATGTCAGGGTGAAGCTATTGCCCCTTCTTTTCAAGGATATTCAGATCAAACGTTTCATATTAAAAGGGGCTCGAATTGTTTTGGAAACCACCAAAGACGGCCGGACCAGCTGGGAGTTCGACATAAAAACAAAATCCGAGGTTGCGGCCAAAACGCCTCAGGAAATTAAAAAGCCTGGTGAGGCCAAGTCCGGGGAGGCATCTGTTCTGAAAGGATTTACCCTAGGTGAATTTACAGTAACAGATGGATATGTTCTGTGGCTGAATCACGTCAAAAAAGACCGCAAAGAAATTTCTGATGTCACCCTTTTGCTTCAGAATGTTTCTCTAGACCGCCCCATGGTCATGAACTTTTCTGCAAGGCTTAACCAACAGCCTTTTTCGATTAAAGGTAAGGTGGGGCCAATTGGCAAGACACCTGGCAAAGGAACACTGCTTTTTGATCTTTCCGCTAGCGTTCTTGAACAAGTGGATGTTGATC
>JAFDCA010000099.1 GCA_019313025.1 Deltaproteobacteria bacterium | reverse complement strand
ATTAAAATGCTCTGTTAGTGTATCCTCATCTTTTCCTTGCCGCAGTTTTATGCACAGCGATGCTTGACATCCTCTAAAACAACCATACTGTTGTGTGAAGATTTAAATATATTATGCAAAGAGGCGTGAGGGAATTGGCCTGTTGATCGCCCGACATCCTATTCCAAAAGGTGCCAATTCCAGCTCACAAGGGAAACATGAGGTCTATTAAACAAATGGACAGAACCCTCTCCTCGTGAGAGGGTTTTTTAGAAACATTCACTCACACAACAATTTAAGGAGGTAATCATGACATCCTATAATAAATATACCACAACGGTGGTTGGATCCTATAGCGTTCCCAGATGGTATGAATCTCTTGAAAAACAGGTTGAAGACGGAATATTATCCAAAGCAGACATGGCTGACGCGCAATTTCGTGCAACCCAGGCAGCGATACTCGATCAAGAAATGGCAGGGATTGATTCGAAGTGGGCAAACTCATGGGATCGTATCTTTATCTCTTTTTTCGATGCCACCCCCAGTTTTCATAATATTCCCAACTGGCGATCTTATTCAAACTTTTAATTTGGCGGTCCTGTTCTATAAGGCTGGCCCTGAGAACATCCCCAATGGAAAGAAGGCCGATATGGTTACCATTTTTTTCGACAAGGATATGACGAATAAATAGGCCTAAAAACATTTCATTAATTTTTAGAATAGGTGTGCTATGCGCGGTGGTATGAATCGGCGTGGTCATATAATTACCGATCAATGATGTGTTTATATCAAATTCCGGTAAGATAACATTGTGCAATAGGTCACGCTCTGTCCATATTCCGACGATTTTCTTTTCTTTTGTAACAAGAATCGCCCCGATGTTATTTTCTGTCATTAGCCGTAAGGCCTCACCTACTGTACTGTCAAAAGAGATACATACCATTTCTCTGTTTTTTTCTTTTATAATATCTTCTGCGGTTTTCATTTTCGCCTCCCATAACGAATAGGTTTTATAGCGTTTTAAGAAAATCGGTTTATATTTGTAACACAATAAGCACTTTGAAGGACAATGGCAACATCATCAGCCCTGTTTCAATACGGCATTTATCACCGAGAATTTTATTGGCTGCGAAAACAACCATGAATCCATTTGAAATGATGTCCTTCGCCTAAAAAGGGCGTTAAAACTGCGCCAAGGCGACCCTGATGATCCTTTTTCAACCTGCTTTCAAAAAACGCTTACCCCGGACATCATAGTAAAACACACCAAAAACAAATGTAATTTAAAGCTGTTATGTTGAAAGGCGCGTTGACATCCTGTTTCCCTTCTGTTACTTGTATTTCATAGGTTTTAGACCCCTATTTTATCATAAACCATTTGTTTTTAATTCATGACTAAAAGAGCCATCCATAGACGACTGACCCATATCTGTGCCAAGACCATTATCAAGGCGTTTCATGAGTACCAAGACAAATTCAAGATGATTACTCAGCGGGCCAAAACACGCTTCGAAAATCGGGATTGGCATGGGTTGAAAGCGGATTCAGACGAAAGGCTGGATCTCTACAAGAACGTCGTGGATCAGATTGTTTTTGAAATTAGACGATTGTTGAACAATCGAATCAACGATAAAGAAATATGGATGAGCATTAAGACCATTTACTTTGGTTTAAGCAGTAAATTAGAAGTTTGGGAACTGGCAGAAACCTTCTTCAATTCGGTGACCCGGAAGATATTTTCCACTATTGGTGTAGATCCCCAAATTGAATTTGTCGATACTTGCACTCGGATCCAGCCCATTTTAGACTATAAACCTCCATATCGGATTTTCACTGGAGCTCTGTCAACACAAAGTTTGATAGAAACTATTCTCGGTGACTTTGAGCATAAAACAGCATACGAGAACATCCGGCGCGATTCGAAATTGGCGTCAGAAATAATTGAAGACCATCTCAAAAGAAGCGGGTATTCGCCTTTCATTGAACGGGCGGAAATATTGACATCCGTCCACTATCGAGGAAAAGGTGCTTATCTGGTCGGTCGGATTTTCAATGGTACGGAGTTTTTTCCTCTTGTGCTGGCGCTGCTCAATACGCCAGAGGGAATCGCAGTGGATGCTGTGATGCTGAATGAGAATGAAGCAAGTGTTTTGTTTAGTTTTACGCGTTCCTATTTCCATGTCCATGTCGATAGACCCAATGAGTGGGTGAGCTTTTTGAAAAGCATCATGCCTCGAAAGAGAATTGCCGAACTTTACATTTCTATCGGTTATAACAAGCACGGCAAGTCCGAGTTGTACTGCGATTTACTGCATCATTTGAACCGTTCCAACAAAAAGTTCGAGCTCGCTGAGGGAGAAAGAGGTATGGTCATGGAAGTATTCACCATCCCTGACTACGATTTGGTGTTCAAGGTGATCAAAGATCACTTTGCATACCCCAAGATTACCACTCGTGATGTGGTTATGGCCAAATACGACCTTGTGTTCAAGCACGATCGTGCGGGCCGGCTTGTAGATGCCCAGGAATTCGAACACCTGAAATTTAACCGTAGTCGTTTTTCAGACGGGTTGTTAGAAAGCCTAAAGCGAAATACCGCTCATAATGTGATCATCAATGATGATAACGTTATTGTCAAACATGTATATGTTGAACGCCGGGTGATCCCTTTGAATATCTATCTTAGTGAAGTCGATGAGGCCGAAGCACTAACGGCCGTTGTGGATTACGGCAATGCCATCAAAGACCTGGCAGTTTCAAACATCTTCCCCGGAGATCTCTTGCTCAAGAATTTCGGAGTGACCCGCCACGGCCGTATTGTCTTTTATGACTATGACGAACTTTGCCTATTGTCTATCTGCAATTTCAGAGTAATGCCTCAACCCAGAAGCTACGATGAGGAACTCTCTGCCGAACCTTGGTTCGGTGTTGGCGAAAATGACGTTTTCCCCGAAGAATTCCGAAATTTTATAGGGTTACAGGGAAAGTTGAGAGAGGTTTTTCTTGAGCACCATGAAGATCTATTTAATGTACGCTTTTGGCATCAGGTCCAGTCTCGCATTGATAGTGGAGAAACGATAGATATCTTTCCATATGGACAAAGCAATCGGCTGGCCCGCATCAAAACCGGCTGATTTATCTCTCAAACTGTTCTTCTTCGGTGGACCCTTTTAGGGCAGCGGTTGCAGTCTCGCCGCCGCTGATAACCATTTGAATCTCATCGTAGTACCCTGCCCCAACAAAAGATTGATGCTTGACCGCACTGTATCCCAGTTCACGCTCCATCTGGAACTCATGTTCCTGCAACTGTGAATACGCTGCCATACCTTTTGCTTTATAATCATGTGCCAATTCGAACATAGAGGCATTCAAGGCGTGAAAACCGGCAAGGGTAACAAATTGAAATTTATAACCCATGGTTCCCAATTCCTCCTGAAATTTTCGTAGGGTGCCATCATCCATATGCAGCTTCCAGTTAAACGAGGGGGAACAATTGTAGGCCAGAAATTTATTCGGGAACTTCTCCAGAATTGCCTGTGCAAATTCCCTGGCTTCTCCCAGATCCGGTGTCGAGGTTTCACACCAGATCACATCCGCGTAAGGCGCATAGGAAAGGGCTCTGGCAATGGCAAGTTCCAGGCCGCCTTTTAGCTCAAAATAACCCTCCATGGTTCTTTTTCCAGTCAAAAACGGTTGGTCGATAAGGTCTATATCGCTTCGTGTCAAACGTGCGCCTTTGGCATCTGTTCTCGCCACCATAAGTGTGGGTACCCCCATAACGTCGGCCGCAAGCCGAGCAGCCGCAAATTTACGCAAAAATTCAGAGGAAGGAGCCAGAACCTTCCCACCCATGTGACCGCACTTTTTCAGCGAGGATATCTGGTCCTCTAAATGAACGCCTGCCGCACCGGCATCGATGCATGCTTTTGTCAGTTCAAAGGTGTTGAGGGGCCCGCCGAAACCCGCCTCGATATCTGCTACAATGGGAGCAAGCCAATAAATGTTTCCTCTGTCGTGCAGGTGTTGAAGCTGGTCGGCACGAAGAAGCGCATTATTTACCTTTCTAACCACAGCCGGGACACTATCGGCAGGGTAAAGACTCTGATCCGGATAGGTCTGTCCAGCAGTATTTGCATCAGCCGCAACCTGCCATCCGCTAAGATAAATTGCTTTCAATCCTGCCAATACCTGTTGAACAGCCTGATTGCCCGTCAACGCACCCAAAGCCTGAACATAGGGTTCTGAGTTCATTAGATTCCAGAGCCGGTAAGATCCCAGTTGGGCAATAGTATATTCTATCTGAAAAGAGCTACGGAGTCTCACGACCTGGTCAGCCGTATAGGGTCTCTCAACCCCCTGCCATCGCGGTTCGCTTTCCCATGATTTCGTGAGCGCCTCGGCTTGCTGTTGTCTATCCATGTTATATCCTCCAAGGGAACAAGAATAATGAATGTTATGACCAACTCCTATGCGTCATTTGTGTAAAACTTAAATCTTAGGTTTTTTCATTACCGGCATTTAAAATTTCTGCTAACTGTACTCTGTTGATAGGTTTTTCATAAATCCCATCGAAGCCAGCATCCTTTAATTCGTTAATATCAAAATCATAAAGAAATCCGGATAGTGCATATATTTTTAAATTAGGGTCTAAAAGCTTTGCCTTTTTGCAAAAATTTAAGCCATCTAACCATGGCATTTTCAGATCCGTAATGATCATTGAAAATGATTCCTTACCCCTCAAAATATATTCAGCCTCTTCTGCACTGTCCACGGTAACGGCCATATAGCCAACTTTTTCCAACATTTTTTTCATTAATCTCAGCTGGCTTTTCTGATCATCAACAACAAGAATTCTTTTGGTGTATCCGCCAGATTTTTTGTCTTGCATGTTATCCTATGTAATTTTTTTATTGGGGAATCAGATTGAAATTTGACTTTTGAAGATGTTAGTTAACCACAGAATACTTGCCCTATAGTTTGAATTCTATATCACATTATCAAACTTACGAACAAATTGTCAATTTTTAGATTCGGCGCGTGGTGAGAAAAGGTAATTCTTTTGTTACGTGTATTGACTTTTATGTCGAGGTTCAAGAAACAATTGGATTAAGTGTCATTTCGTCGCCGATCATCTCAAGGTAAAATGCCGGTGATTCGGTCCAGGCCCCGGTGTTCATGTATCTGATGCCATTATAAACCGTGTCTTCCGGATAATGCGTATGGCCGCAAATGACCGCCTCATAACCATTTTCCAGAGCACAATTTACTGCATTCTTTATCACATTATTTCTTAAGACCTTATATAATGACTCGAACTTCTTTGCAAAATCGGCCACATGAACAGGCCTTGATCCGAATTTAATCATCATATCGTGAATTAATCTAAAAGATTTGATAAAAACCTGACTTCGGGGCATAATTTCGTCAAAGTCGTATCCATGGGCAATCAATAATTTGTTTTTGATCGTGTAATGTGTTTTAAAATGTATGTGCTTAAACCCATTTTGATCATAACCATCGTCGTGATTTCCCCGCACCCAAATGACCCTCTGCCGGTGTGAGACTTGATCAATAAGATTCAAAATCCGTTTATGAGGCGGCTCTAATTTTTCATTGGGATTGTCTATGATATCGCCATTTAGGATCAATTCACAATCTTTAGGAATATTTCTAAGAAAATTCTCGAAGGCATGATGTAAAAAAAATCGGGATCCTATATGTAAATCGCTAACGACGATGGCAATCATTTTGCGGTGCGGTGTCAAGTCAACAAGATTTATTAACTATCGTTCACTTAAATCAATAAAACCTAACCCGGAAAAGTTACAAGTGATCTAAAGTAAAGGAGTCGCTACGCTCCGGATGTTTATGTTAAATTTACGAAATTCCAAAACTTTAGGCATTTGATCGATTACAATTCTGCTCTTTCTATATATTCGGTCAGCCGTTTACTTTCATTAAGCAACACTTCCAGTATTTGATTTGCTTCGTCCATATTTTGGCTTCGGCCAATCTCCTCCAGCGACTTTGCAGCAGAAGAAACGCCATAGGCACTCAGATTGGCAGCGGCGCCTTTTAACTTATGGGCTTGTTCCATCAGGGCCACCGTGTCAGCACAGGCAACAGCAACCTTTAATGATTCAATCTGATCCGGAAGCTCCTGAATAAACCCTCCGAGGAGCATTTTAAGAAAATCTTTGTCCCCCATAGCCCGTTCCAACGCCTTTTCAAGGTCCAAAGGTTGTGAGTCTTCTGAAATTTCAGATTGCACGGGTTCTTTTTGAATCTCAGCCTCGGCGTTGGAAGCATTTTTTTCAACATGCGTCCATTTTTCGATCTTTTCCAACAGCTCCTCCGGATTGATGGGCTTTGTTGTGTAGTCATCCATACCCGCCGCTATGCATTTCTCACGATCTCCTTTCATGGCATGGGCCGTCATCGCGACAATAGGTATTCTCCCCGATCGTTTAGAAAACCGAATCTCAGAACCCGAAAGATCTTCGGAGTTGGTTTCATTGAATTTTACCTGTTGAGCCCTTAGCTCCACTTCACGTATTCGACGCGTAGTCTCATACCCGTCCATCACCGGCATCTGTATGTCCATCAAGACAATATCGTAGGGTTCCTTCTCCAGCGCCTCTAATACTTCCTGACCGTTTCCTGCTGCATCGGCTCGATAACCGAACTTTTTAAGGATATGTAGCGCCACTTTCTGGTTGGTGGCATCGTCTTCAGCCAGTAAGATGCGAATCCCCCGTTTTTTACTATCAGCCAAAGAGTGACGTGTAACAATGGTGGCATCTTGCGATTGCTTTTTCTCTTTCCATATTTTCGCTGTCGTCGCGAGGCAGTCGTACAACTGGGATTGTTTGATCGGTTTGGTCAAATAAGCGGCAAAACCTATCTTTCTTAATCGGGCCACATCCCCCCGCGCGCCCATGGAGCTTACCATGATGAGAATGGTGTCCGTCAGATCCGGATCTTGTTTGATGCTGCGACCCAATTCCTCTCCATCCATTTCCGGCATCTGCATGTCAATAATTGCTATCTCGAAAGGATCCCCCGTTTCCAGGGCACCACGCAGAGCATCTATTGCCTGGGCTGCGCTGGAAGCTTCTCCATATCGACATCTCCAAGACTTCAGTTGCTCCCTGTAAACTTGCCGGTTGATAGCATTATCATCTACAAACAGGATTCGTTTCTTGCGAATATCCTCCGGGATCATCAAAGCATCATGATCATCGGGCTGTTTTTCCAGCTTCACTGTAAACCAGAAGGTGCTGCCTTGCCCCACTTTGCTTTCGACACCGATATCCCCATCCATCAATTCCGTAAGCTGCTTGGATATGGCCAGTCCTAAACCGGTACCGCCGTAATTGCGAGATGTGGAACCGTCCACTTGTGAAAATGACTTGAACAAACGGTCCATGCCCTTTTTCGATATTCCAATACCGGTGTCGCGTACGCTGAAACGGATCACAACCCGGTGGTCATCCTCTTTTTCAAGTATGGCCTTTAGCGTCACCTCACCCGAATCTGTAAACTTAATGGCATTGCCTACCAGATTGATCAGGATTTGTCTCAGTCGTCCAGGGTCTCCACGCAGCAGAGAAGGCACTTCATGATGGACGATGGATGCAAATTCCAGGCCTTTTTCATAAGCTTTAAGGCTCATGAGTTCGGCCACCTCTTCAAGAGTCACCCTTAAATCAAAATTGATAAGCTCCAACTCGAGCTTGCCGGCTTCAATTTTGGAAAAATCGAGAATATCATTGATGACCGTCATCAAAGAATCGGCGCTCTTTCGAATGGTCTCGGTAAATTGGTGCTGTTCATCGCTCAGATCCGTATCCATCAGCAGATTTGTCATACCGATTACACCGTTCATGGGGGTGCGAATTTCATGACTCATATTGGCCAAAAACTCACTTTTTGCTATGCTGGCCGCCTCGGCAGCCTCCTTGGCTTTTTTAAGTTCAACTTCGGTACGCTTACGATCGGTAATGTCTACAGCGGTTCCGGTATAACGTGTTCCGGTGTCGGAAAAAACAGGAGAAGAACGGAGGTGTATCCAGCGCTCGTGCCCTTTCGAGTTAATGATCCTGCAATCTTTTGAAAAAGCTTTTAGATTTGTTAATGTCTGTTCCCATTGCTCAGATACGGATTCTCTATCGGCAGGATGCAAAAATGTTCTCCAGTCGCTCATAAGACTCTCAATGAGAGATACTCCGAAAATTTCCTGCCAGCTTGTGTTGGTATACAGGCATTCGCTCTTTGCAT
>JAFDCA010000098.1 GCA_019313025.1 Deltaproteobacteria bacterium | reverse complement strand
CTGTCTAAAGCGATCTTGGCCGTCATGGTCAGCTGAACGGACAGCAGCATCCCTACCGGTCCCAGGACCCATCCCCAGAAAAGGAGCGATAAGAAAACCACCAGTGTTGAAAGACCGAGACCACGGCCCATAAATCGCGGTTCAATGACATTGCCTACCAGCAGGTTTATAACAATGAAACCGGCTGCCACGATAACGGATTTGACAAATCCGAGCTGGATAAGGGCGAGCAATACGGCCGGTATGGCTGCGATAATCGAACCGATATTGGGCACATAATTCAAAAAGAACGCCAGAAGTCCCCAAAGCACGGCATAATCGACCCCGACAATAACCAGCAAGATAAAAACCGCAACGCCGGTGAGAAGGCTCACCCAGGTCTTAATGGCCATATATTGTTTAACGGTGTTGATAAACTTGTCGAAATTTTCCAGGGAGTTTTTTTCATCTCCGAAAATTCGATGCAGTTTGACCGGTAACCCCGATGCTTCGATCAACATAAAAATAACGATCATAAAGATTAAAAGCCCATTGGTGAGGACCTTTCCCAGGTTGTTCAAGCCCCCGGCAACAAGTTTCATGGCCGCACCCGTATCAAACAGCTTCGTTACGGCCAGGCCTGCCGTGTCAATTTTGTGAGATTCAAGCCAGGTTACCATTAAAGAGATGAACTGACGGAGATTGGCTTCATATACCGGAAGGTTGTCTGTAAAATCTTTAATGGATGAACCGACCAGCCCTGAAATTAAAAAACCGATCAATAAAACACCGGAAATTACAATCATCAGAGCCAGCCATATGGGAAGCCCTTTGCGGTGCAACCAGAATAACGGTGGGGCGCTGATAATAGCGATAAATGCTGCCAACAAAAAAGGCACCACGATGGTCACGGCGGCATGCATGCCCGCGATAATCACCACAAAGGCCGCAACGGTCAACAAAATTTGGGACGCTGATGCTCTATGAGACATTTCTTTCATGGGCTTTGACTCGAATGTTATAAAGAAAAAATAAAAGTTGCTGCCCCATAACTTTTTTGCAACCATCTATTTTTAATGTGGATTTATTGAGTATCAATTTTGTTCTATTATTAAAAAAAGGAACTGTCAATCCTGATAAATCTCTGGTGATCTTATTGACAATTTGATTTTTTATAAACATCTGATATGATGCTAAATTATCTGTGGTATAAATTCTCAAAAAGTATTTTGTGTAACGCTTCTTTGCATGCCTGATTTTCAGAGCTTTCAGGGCTTAGATGTGAAGAATACACACCAAATTAAAAAGGGAAATACGCTCCATGAAGAAAATAAAGTCTAAAATGAACGTAACACATCAAAAATTACGAGAACTTCAAGCCCCCATTGTTTCTTCTCTAATTTATGGTTTTGCAAAAGAAATCGGCTATGAAAAAGCAATGAAAATTGCCAGAAGCGTCATTAACGAGGATTCAATAGCATCAGGGAAAAAGATGGCACAGGAATATGAAGGCAACACTCTGGCTGAACTGTCTAAAATCGTAAAAGAAGTGTGGGCCAACGATGGTGCCATCGAAATAAGGATGATCAAAGAAACTGACAAAGAGTTGTTTTTTGATGTTACGTATTGTGGATATGCCCAAATGTACGAAAAAATGGGGATAAAAGATATAGGATCTACACTTTCGTGTATCAGAGATTTCTCTTTCCTTAAGGGATTTAATCCGAAGATCGAATTAAGAAGAACACAAACCATCATGGAAGGTGCCAAATATTGTGATTTTCGATTTAAAAGTTTAACATTACTAGAACGATGAACATTCGAACAAAATCCATATTCGTTTTAATCCTGCTTGGAATAATCGATATTGTGATTCCCATACCCATTATCGGCCTGATGTTAATCTATGTTATTGTCCAAAAGCCTTCTTGGTTTATGGATTTTGTAAAAGAAATCTACCGGTTGGAATAATGGAAGATTTCTTTATGACATGGAGAAAAACAGGATGAAGCAACGTTGTCATCGGCAAAAAAATCATGCCGGTGGGCATTGAAGTTATTGATACCTTTTTGCCGAATTGATGAACTTGAAAAAAAAGCAGCAGGCCAGAATGGCGCAAGATGAAACGAAACGAGAGGAAAAACGATTAAAAATTGTATTTTGGTGTTTTTCTCCCATTCTGTTTTTAGTTTTTCTGCGACTTTATTGGATACTTTTTCAGTTTGTTTACGGTACGTTATTCATTATTCTTTTTGGCAGACAATTCAAAGATACGATTGCCATAATTGCATTAATCTCGTCATTATTCTTTGCTGTCTTTACGTTTGCTTATATACATAAGCAATATAAGAAACACATCATAGAAACATGAGTCAGGTTCAACTGTAATTCAAACAGGTAAAATCAGAGCCATATGTCGAAGATAAAGATAACAAGCGGTTATATTCCCGGTTCCATCGGCCGGATGGTTGAACTTCATGGGACTTACTATAATACCCATTGGGGATTCGGTCCTTTCTTTGAATCAAAAGTGGCTGCAGAGATGGCAGAATTCATTGGGCGGTATGACAATAATAGAGATGGCTTCTGGACGGCTTCGCTAGAGGATCACATTGAAGGATCCATTACCATTGATGGGATTCATGCCAAAGACCGGGGAGCACATTTGCGATGGTTTATTGTTTCCGATAGTTTGCGTGGAAAAGGTGCCGGCAACTCGCTTATCCAAACGGCCATAGACTTTTGCCGAAACAAAGGCTACCGATGTATCTTTCTTTGGACTTTTGAAGGTCTTCATGCTGCCAAATACCTTTATGAGAAATATGGTTTTCAACTTGTAGAGCAGCACAAGGGACGACAGTGGGGAAAAGTCGTCAAAGAGCAGCGATTCGAATTGACTATAAAATAGCATGATTCGAATGTTGGATACCGGGCTTGATTAACCAAAATTGAGAGAATTGTTACAAAATGACTGAGATATTTATTACCAGAAAAGTTTTTAAAGATGCCATATATATGCTGGAAAAAGAAGGGTATACTGTTGACATCAACGACTCGGACAGAATTCTACCTGCTCGGGAATTGGTTAAGAGGGCTAACGGAAAGGCGGGACTTATTTGTTTGCTCAACGATAGAATTGATTCTGTGGTCATGGAAAAACTTCCATCTCTTAAGGTGATTTCCAACGTTGCCGTGGGGTATGACAATATCGATATAGAGGCCGCGACCCTACGGGGAATTATGGTGACCAATACCCCGGCTGTTCTGACGGAGACAACGGCCGATTTGGCTTTTGCCATGCTGCTCAGCGCCGCTCGAAGGATACCTGAAGCCGATGAATTTATAAGGGCCGGGAAGTTCGAAAACTGGCAACTCATGCAGCCCCTCATGGGGGTGGACATCTACGGAAAAACACTAGGTATCGTCGGGATGGGTGCCATTGGACAAGCGGTGGCCAAAAGAGCGAGAAAAGGGTTTGACATGCGGGTCATATATTATAGTTCATCTAGAAAGGAAGATGCCGAAAAGGAATTTGAAGCGGAATTTGTAGAATTCGACGAACTCCTTGCCTTGAGCGATTTTATCAGCGTTCATGTTTCCCTTACGGAGGAAACGAGATATATGTTCTCCACCGAAGCATTCAAAATAATGAAAAACACCGCCTTCCTTATCAATACCGCAAGAGGACCGGTCGTGGATGAAACCGCCCTGGTTGAGGCGATCAAGAAGGGACAAATCAGAGGAGCGGCCCTGGATGTGTTCGAAGAAGAGCCCCGGGTTCAGCCGGAACTTATCAAGATGAAAGAGAACGTGGTGTTGGCACCCCACGTTGGCAGCGCTTCCAATGAGACAAGACTTCGGATGGCGAAAGTGGCGGTTTTGAATATGATCCAAGGCCTTAAAGGCAACCGGCCGCCCAACCTTGTAAATGATGCGGTAAAACAGTTAAAAGCAAACAATTTTTGAGACATCATAGCCGTATGTTTTTTGGGTGAAAATAACTATAAAAGCTGAAATTTGATCTAACATTTCAAAATTTAAGTTTAAACTAAATCTGACATGATTCAGATATCCAATAAATATCTCACGTTGACCTTTTTATTCGTTCATGACAAGGTGTTTTCATGTTTGTTGAATTGATGATTCTGGCACGAAGTCATAATTTTCCACCGTATACTTCTGAAATTAGTAGTGTCCAAAAGTGTGAAAGATTTTTAAGATTGTGAAATGAATTTCACAGAAATTGGTGAATATTATTCATAATATTTGGAAGCGTTAATGTTGTTAGACAAGATAACTATTTAGGATTATATAATATATATTTATCAAAAGAATTTGGCATGGTTTCTGCTTAATCATAAAGAAAAATCAAAACATGCATTATAATCAAAATTAATGCAAGTAAGTACCACTCAACTTCAACACCTAAAATAAAACCAAGTGATGGCAATTAGTCTCCAAAGGTTATACTAATAAAGG
>JAFDCA010000097.1 GCA_019313025.1 Deltaproteobacteria bacterium | reverse complement strand
GGCGAATATGGAATCTGCGAGGATTGCGGCGAGGATATCTCAATTGAACGGCTGAAGGCCAGACCTGTCACATCTTTCTGTATCAGATGCAAAACCAAACGTGAGTCCGTAGAGAAACTGACTGGAACATGAAACTCACCCCCAGCACTGTATGCGCCGATTTTTCTTGACTCGTCCCTCATTTTATTTCATTATTTAAGCCACAACTCACCCTCCTTCGCTTAAACCTATTTTCAGGGGTCTTGCCATGAAAAAAAAGTTTTCCTTTACCAGGTATGAGCGTGAAATCCTACCCAATTTCAGGCAAAAGATCAGTAAAGCGGAATCTACCGAGGATGTGAAAAAATTCTTTGTTTATACAGTCAACGAGCTTTTTAGAAATGTTTTTGAAGGACAATTGGAATTTGGTTATGAGGATTTCGAACTAATGCCAGACAGCGAACCTCACTACCAACTGAGTAAACGGCTTCTGTCCTCTAAGGATTTCACGTCTGTCTGGAATCATTCCGATCTGCCCCGAGTCGTTAACCGGCTGGCAGAATCAAGCATACGTCGCTACACGCACTTGGAAAAACATCCGGAAAAAACCGACAGTAAGATTAGAATGTAGCGATAGGCTAAAGCTTCGAATGCTTTAAAAGCCCTCACATTGATGAGAAAGGCTCTTGATATATGAATTATCTGTTGAAACTTAAATAATCGCCCGATTCAAAGAATGCAATATGTTTATCATGATTACAATATGTTAGACTTTATGATGCTCAAATCATATCTTTCAGCGGACAATCGTTTTGTGCCAGCGCATCTACCTGTTTTACTCCCACTTTAAATTCCTGCCGCAAACAACAAACAAATATTCAAGCCGCCCATTTTTGGTGAATTTGAAAGCGCAATCTTCACACTGCGAATCCGAAAAATTTGGGTTTTATAAATTTTTTGAGCCGAAAAATGATGCTAGCCGAAAAGATATTCAGATTTATGAACGATGCCCGGCACATATTATTAAAGTTGACATCAGCTAATTAGTTCTGTTACAAAAAAACTAATTAGATGAGATATTTGAATCAGTAGATCTAAATAAATTTTTTCGGAAAGTTCAAGACTTAAGCAGAACCCATCTTGGGGAAAGGTTGGGGAGATGCAGACTGTCTTAACATAATAGCCGAGTTGCCCTATAAGGTGGCTTGGCATTTTTATTTGAGGAAAGGAGGTTACGATGGCGATAAAAATTTTAATTAAACGAAAATTTAAAAACGGAAATATGCGAGCAGCATCAAGATTGCTGATAAACAACCGCAATGGGGCCATGGAACAACCGGGCTATATTTCTTCTGAAACCTGGCGAAGCCTCGATGACACTGACCAAGTCGTAGTGGTGTCGATGTGGGAAAATATTGAAGCCTGGGAAACATGGAAAAACAGCGAAACTCGCATGGCTAGTGAAGCCGAATTCGAAGATTATATTGTAGGTTCAACAGAGTTCGAACAATATTCATTGGGACTTCCATTGGATTAGCACCGTTTAGGTCTTTACCAATACATAGAAATACGGACTATTACCAATTTTAGTTGAATCCGTTTTGATTTGAGTCGAAGCCAATATTCACTTACAAGCCAAGATCTGCAATGACTCCGCGTATAGGATGATATGATTGCTTATTGATCATTTAGGATATTCTATGCTTCAATCTGAGAATCTGTCTGGAGTTCCCCCACATCTTGTATCTGATAACATTTAGGGCATAATAAAGATCTGGCCAAAAGCTGTCTTTGATCGATCTAACCGGAGCGGATTCTGATATGCTTAAAACCCCTCGTATTCATTGTAATGTATAGTATGAGATCCCAATTGTAGGTAGGTGAATGTGTTCCAATTTATGCTAGTATTGTTAATTCAAATACATCTATAAATAATTGGTATTAGTTATGGTTGAGAAACCGACATATGAAGAATTAAAACAGCAGATTAGGAATCTCGAAAGGGAAAATAGTGCTATTTTGCAAGCCCATCGGAAGATGGAGGAATCAGAAAAACTACATCGCATCACTTTAGAAAACATATCAGATACGGTATTGATTACTGATGATCAAGGCAAAATCGTTTATGTTTGCCCCAACACTAATATTATTTTTGGGCTTTCTCAAAGCGAAGTTTACCGCCTGGGTACAATTCGTAATTTCCTGTACGGAATGGTCTTTGACCTCTCGGACCTGAAAAGTAAAAATGAGATAACGAACATTGAATGGTCAATTAGAGATAAATCCGGCCATGAACACTTTTTGCTTATCAATATTAAATCAGTAAAAATAAAAAGCGGCACCGTGCTTTACGTTATGCGTGATATCACCGACCGCCAACAGGCGAAAGCCGAACTGGAAAAGAATAGGAGCATCCTATCAGAGGCTGAAAAGCTGGCCGGTCTGGGTGGGTGGGAATGGGATATTATTAACGATGCCTGGACCATGTCCGAAAACTGGCTGCGCATTCACGGGTGTTCTAATCCCCACCTCGCTACTTCCGAGCTTATGACCATCGCGTATCCGGAAGACATACCCAAAATAGAACAGGCTTTTGCAGAATCAGCTGAACACGGTTCTCCCTATAAAATTGAGCATCGTATTGTGCGCCAGGACACGGGGG
>JAFDCA010000096.1 GCA_019313025.1 Deltaproteobacteria bacterium | reverse complement strand
TTTTTCTGATGATGAAAAGCTGAAAAAACTTAAAGCCCATCTTATCTCAAAAGGGTATTCTGCATACAGCCTTCCATCCCACGCAACCAAAAACAAAGTCAGGCTTTTGGTCGGCGCTTTCTGGGCCGAAAAAGAGGCTGAAGACGTTATCAAAGATTTACAGAAAGAGGGTTTCAAGCCCAAGGTGGTCCGACGATAGAACAGGATTCTCATCAGATTCTTCACCCAAAAAGCATGTTCAACAACAGGCGATGTTCTTTCGGTCATCATTACCCCACGAATTGATGAAACCGGTTTCTGTATTTACCTGCACCAGAACACCTTGCCCGTTATCGTTTGTAATCGAAGGTTGTTTGAACATGATGTTTCGCTCAATGCCGGATAACGGCGAACACACTGTCGACATCTCTGAATGGATCAATTTTTTAACCAGAGGTGATGTAAGGATTCAAGAATTTGACCGACAGAAAATACAAACCTCAAAACATTCAGGAGTGACCATGAAAATACGGCAATCCATCATTATTATTTTTATATGTTTCGTTTTTTACGGACCCGTGGGGTTTGTATCGAACAGTCGGTCCGGTACGACCGTGGATCACAATGTTTATGCCGAACTTTTAAACAAGTATGTCCATCAAGGAAAGGTCGATTATAAGGGTTTTAAAACGGATGAATCAAAACTGGATCAGTACCTAAAAGTTCTTGAGAATGTTGATCCTGAGAGTCTTTCCAGAAATGAACGGTTTGCTTTTTATATCAACGCCTACAATGCCTGGACCATCAAATTGATTTTGAGCGGATACCCCGGGGTTGAGTCCATCAAAGATCTTGGAAACATTTTTCAAAGTCCGTGGAAAAAGAAGATTTGTCGCATCGAAGGGGATGTTATCACCTTGGACGATATTGAGCACAATATTCTCCGGCCCGAATTTAAAGATCCACGGGTACATTTTGCCATTAATTGCGCGGCACTAAGCTGCCCGCCCCTTGGATCCCAACCTTTTCTGGGCAGCACCTTAGACCAACAACTGGATGAAGCGACCCGAAGGTTTGTCAACAACCCAAAACGCAATTATCTTGACGGAGAAACCCTCTATGTTAGTAAAATTTTTGACTGGTTTGGTAAGGATTTCAACTATGATGTCGCCGGCTTTTTCTTGAATTACGCCGAAGATCATCTAAAAAGGGAATTGGAAGTTAGAAAAGATAAAATCAACGTTAAATATCTTCATTACGACTGGTCTTTGAATGGGAAATAAACACGGAGGTCTGAAAATGAAACTCGCGATGATCGGCCTTGGTCGAATGGGAATGAACATGGCCAAACGGCTTTTAAAAGGCGGCCACCACGTGGTTGCATATAATCGTTCTTCAGGAAAAACAGATCAGTTGGTCAAGGACGGTGCCGTTGGCGCCTACTCCCTTTCAGAGGTGGTCGAAAAACTTACTCAGCCTCGTATTGTGTGGATCATGCTTCCGGCCGGACAGGCCGTGGACGAGCATATTCATGAACTTGAACGTATTCTTTCACCTGGAGATATTGTTATCGACGGGGGAAATACGTATTATAAAGATGATATTCGCAGAGCAAAACACCTCCAAGATAAAAATGTCTGGTACATGGATGTGGGGGTCAGCGGAGGGATATGGGGCCTTCGGATCGGTTTCTGCCTAATGATTGGCGGAGATGAAAAGACATACCAGCTGTTGGAACCCATATTTGAGACCTTGGCTCCTGAAAACGGCTACCTCTACTGCGGGCCCACGGGTGCCGGTCATTTTGTTAAAATGGTTCATAACGGTATTGAATATGGGATGATGCAGGCCTATGGCGAAGGGTTTGAAATCTTGGAAGCATCCGAGTATGCACCATCTTTCAATTATGCCGATATTGCCCATTTGTGGAATCAGGGTAGTGTCATTCGTTCATGGCTGCTGGAACTTGCTGAAGATGCCTTTAGAAAAAATGAAAAACTCTCTGATATTAAGGGATATGTGGAAGATTCCGGAGAGGGGAGGTGGACCATCCAGCAGGCCTTGGAAACCGGCGTCCCGGCACAGGTCATCACCCTGTCTCTGTTACGCCGTTTTCGGTCACGTCAGGATAACCCTTTTACGGATCGCGTTTTGGCGGCCCTTCGTCGGGAATTCGGCGGACATGCCGTGGTTCCAAGAAATAAAAAAGGCTAACACGTTAGCTATTGTCAGAATAACCTTCCGTTTCATCCGCCGGATAATTTCGTTGAGATCTGCAAGTACTCTCAAACAAAACCGCGTAAAAGAGAACATGTCCATGGCTTTTTAGAATATTGTTCAGTCGTTTGATTTTATGTTTTAATTTGAAATACTTCGAAGATGTTCTCTTTAACGCGCTCTAATTTGCTCAGACAGCTTCCCGACCTTAACGAAATCATCCGGCGGCTTACGGTAAATTGTGACCGTTATTCATTCAATCGTAACATATTTTTGGCAACTGCCATATAAAAGAAGCGGGAACGTTT
>JAFDCA010000095.1 GCA_019313025.1 Deltaproteobacteria bacterium | reverse complement strand
CGAAGAACGACCTCCGGTGCTGCTGACATCCTTTGCTTTTAAAGGAATGGTCGGTCTGGGCTTCTATTTTATTCTGGCAACCATCATCGGTTTCATCAAACGGAATCGCCTGGTTGACAGCCCTAAATATTTGAAGCTCATGCTACTGTCGATACCCCTGCCCTATATTGCCTGTGAACTGGGGTGGATCGTCACGGAAGTGGGACGCCAGCCCTGGATCGTGTATGGTCTGATGAAAACGTCTGATGCAGTTTCTCCTATCGCCACATCTCAGGTATTGATCACATTGATTGCATTTATCGTGGTGTATGGTTTGTTGGGTGTTACCGGATTTTATTTGATCTTCAAAAACGCCTTGAAGGGCCCAGAGTTCAGCACCGACAACTAGCAATTCGAATAGCCCGGCAATACAAAAAATATTGGAGGAGGAAATGGTTTTACAAACGATATGGTTTTTTTTATGGGGTCTTTTATGGGCGGTATTCTTCATGACGGACGGATTCGATTTTGGGATCGGAACACTTTATCCTTTCCTGGGCAAAACCGATCAGGACAAACGGATTATGATTAATGCACTGGGACCATTGTGGGACGGAAATGAAGTATGGCTGATCACCGCCGGAGGGGTTACTTTTGCAGCCTTTCCCATGGTATATTCCGTTATGTTTTCATCTCTTTATTCAGCCTTGATGCTGATTTTATTTGCCCTTATTCTTCGAGGTGTTTCTTTTGAATTTCGAGGCAAAGTCGATGACCCCCGATGGCGAAAGATTTGGGACACCTGTATTTTTGTAGGAAGCTTTGCACCCGCACTCTTGTTTGGCGTTGCCTTTGCAAATATTTTCCAGGGCATTCCCATCGATCACAATGGGATCTACCATGGAACACTCTTTACACTTTTAAATCCATATGGTCTTTTGGGAGGTGTTCTTTTCGTTCTCCTTTTTATGATTCACGGTGCTTTGTGGATTTCCATAAAATCAGAAGGGGACCTCCAAGAAAGGGCTGTTTCCACCGCCAATAAACTCTGGCCGATTCTTCTTGGAGTGGCGGTTGTTTTTTTAATTGCCAGCAAGTTTTACACCCGACTGTATGACAACTACATTGAACATCCCGCTTTTTTTATTGTCATACTGATCACGGTTCTTGCACTTTTGGGCGTCAGGTTATTCCTTTTAAGGAAAACGTTTTTCAAAGCCTGGTTTGCTTCGGCATTGACCATCGTGGGCGCTACGTTTTTCGGCGTCATCGGGCTTTACCCGAATCTGTTTCCTTCCAGCCTGAATCCCAGGTACAGCCTTACCGCATATAATGCGTCTTCAAGTCCCTTAACATTGAAAATTATGCTGATTGTCGTTATAATTTTTATCCCTGTTGTTATCGGCTATCAAGTGTGGGCATATAACCTTTTTAAAGGCAAAGTGACCCCAGAGGATCTTGCCCATGATGAAGCCTATTAGGTAATCGTATTTTAATTTTTGTGAAAGTTACCTTTATGAAATCAAAAATTGTTGTGTTGAGTGCTGTATTCGTGCTTCTTTGTGGTGGTGTCATCGTTGCCGGCGTTGAAACAAAAGGCTCGGAACAAATAACTCTTGACGGAGGCCAAAGAGGCGCGGTCGGTTTCCCCCATCGACAACATCAAACGACGCTGGGTGATTGCAACATCTGCCATAATATCTTTCCCCAGAAGCTCGGCGTTATCAAGGATTTGAAAAACCAGGGCAAACTGGCGAAAAAGCGGGTTATGAATCATTGCACGGGGTGTCATCGCAACCGGGTCAAACAGGGCGAAAAGGCCGGTCCCACATCCTGCCGGGAATGCCATACAAAGTAAAAGAGGTTTCGCTGATGATGATTCTTGGATTTCAAGGGAGTCCCCGAAAAAAAGGGAACACCCACTTTCTTTTATCCGCCTTCATGGACGAGGCTGAGACGTTAGGTGCCCAAACCCATATTGTTGACGTGGCCCAAAAAAATATTGTGCCGTGTTTGGGCTGCGGTCTTTGTGAAAAGAAAGGTTATTGTGTCACCAAAGATGATGATATGACCAATGAAATCTATCCGTTGCTTCGGGAGGCGGATGTGGTTGTTTTGGCGACACCCATATATTTTTATAACGTTCCCGCCCAACTTAAGGCTCCCATCGATCGAAGTCAGACCCTATGGTCCAGGAAATATAAGCTGAACCTGGCCGATCCGGCGAGACATTACCGGCGCGGATTTCTCCTTGCCCAGGGAGCGACAAAGGGAAAAAATCTGTTTGAAGGTGTCGATCTAACAGCAAAATATTTTTTTGATGCGGTGGGAGCGAGTTTTAACGGGAGTCTCAACTATCGGCATATTGAAAATATCGGAGATATGGAAAAACATTCAACGGTTCATATGGACGTTAAAAAATCGGTAAATACGCTTTTATCCCCGTTGCTGAATCGAAAGAAGGTTCTGTTCGCCTGCCGGGAGAACGCCTGCCGAAGCCAGATGGCCGCAGCGTTTGCACAATATTTTGCCGGAGATAAAATTGAAGCGGTTTCAGCGGGCAGCGAGCCTGCGGAAAAAATAAATGTGGATATGGTCAACGTCATGGCGGAAAAGGGGATTGATATGGGATTTCGCGAAACCCGATTCCTGGATAAGGCGGTATCGGAACAGCAACAGCATATGATTATTACCATGGGGTGTGGCGAAGCATGTCCTTATATTCCAGGTGTGCAGCGGTTGGATTGGGATTTACCCGATCCGGCCGGAAAACCGTTGGATGTTATGCGAAACGTTCGTGACGACATTGAAAAAAAGGTTAAAGCGCTTGTCAATAACATACCATTGAGCTAAAAATGTACGAATGGAGAAGATTTCATACCCGTCCGATTATGAGTCAAAGACATGATGATTCCCATAGATGTTTATGAAGCAACAACCGCCGATAAACCTCTAAAGAATCCGTCCCAAAGCTGATGAACATTTTTTAAAGAATACATTTAAAAATGATGCCCAAGGAGGAATAAATGGCCGAACCTGAAGAGATGTATCAATGTCAGACGGTTAATTGTGGATATATTTACAACCCCGACAAAGGAGACCGAAAAGGAAAGATTCCCAAAGGGACCCAGTTTGCCGATTTGCCCGATGACTGGAAATGTCCGGTGTGCGGTGCCGGAAAGAAAATGTTCAAACCGCTTGCCGGGCCCGGTTCAGCAGTCGCCGATGGTTAGAATTAAGACGGAAGCTTTTTTGAGATCTATTTGTTTCAGAGAACTAGACTGTTACATAAATTCAATTAAAAAGGAGAATTCAAATGGACAAGTATGTATGTACGATTTGCGGTTATGTTTATGATCCGGAACAAGGTGATCCTGACAGTGGTGTGGCGCCGGGCACAAAATTTGAAGATCTGCCGAATGACTGGGAATGCCCCGTATGCGGCGCATCAAAAGATGATTTTGAAAAAGAATAATAAAAGGACAGGAGGAAGATGAGACCGGTAGAAATAACAAAAGGAATTTTTGATGTTGGCGTTATTGACTGGAACATACGGGATTTTCACGGATATTCGACACATCGAGGCACCAGTTATAATGCGTTTTTGATCGTCGATGAAAAGATTGCGCTTATCGACACCGTCAAGAAGAATTATTCTGATCAACTCATTGATAATATATCAAAAATCATCGATCCTAAAAAGATAGACTATGTCATTAGCAATCATACGGAAATGGACCATTCCGGCGGGTTACCCCGGTTGATGCACAGGGTCGGTGAGAACAAGCCGCTTTATTGTTCCAAAATGGGTGCCAAAAATCTGGCCCAACACTTTCCTCAAAAGTGGAATTATCATGCGGTAGGCACCGGCGAGGAGTTGAGTCTCGGAAATCGGACCTTGACATTTCTCGAAACCCGTATGATTCACTGGCCGGACAGTATGTTTACCTACCTGAAGGAAGACAAAATTCTCTTTTCCAGTGACGGCTTCGGACAACATTATGCAGGGCATGAAAGATTCGATGATCAGATCGGAGAGGATATCATGCTTCACGCAAAAAAGTACTATGCCAATATTTTGCTTCTTTATTCGCCGTTGATTCTAAACCTTTTGGATAAGGTTACCCAACTGGGCCTTGAAATCGATATGATATGTCCGGATCACGGAATCATATGGAGAAAAGATCCGGGCAAGATTATCAATGCCTATGCAAAATGGGCCAAACAGGAGCAAGAGAAAAAAGCGGTCGTGGTCTACGACACCATGTGGCACAGCACTGAGGCCATGGCCGATGAGATTGCGGCGGGAATCGCAGATGAGGGGGTATCGGTAAGACCGATACATATTCGAAGCTCCCATCGAAGCGAAATTATGACGGATGTCCTTGATGCAGCAGCTGTGGTTGTGGGATCACCGACACTTAACAACCAGTTATTTCCCACGGTCAGTGATTTTTTGGTATATATGAAAGGGCTCAAGCCGTTAAACAAAATCGGTGCTGCCTTTGGTTCTTACGGGTGGAGTGGTGAAGCGGTCAAGATGATCAATAAAGAACTCGAAGACATGAAATTCGACGTCATTGATCCCGGTGTGAGAATTCAATACGTTCCTGAAAAGAAAGGCTTGGAGGCCTGTTTTGAGCTGGGTCAAAAAATCGGGAAAGCCATCAACGAAAAAATATGAAAATACCGGTTGTTGACTTGAGCCGATGCACTGTGTGCGGAGCCTGTATTGAGGTATGCCCTTTGGTTTTCAGGCTGAATGATGTCGGATATATTGAAGTCATCGAGCGATCCTCTTATCCGGAGATCGAAGTCAATGAGGCAATAAAATACTGCCCTGAAGATTGTATATACTGGGAAGAGGCTTAAATCATAATTGGGCGTAAACAAAATGAGGATACTATTCTCTTCGTTATCAGGGGTTCGCCGCAGGCGACTTCGGCATCGCCCTTGATGGCTCAAATCTGTGGGGAATCCTTGACTTTCGCTCATTTAGGGTTATGGCTATTGTCAGAATAACATTCCGTTTCATCCGCCGGATAATTTCGCTAAGATCTGCAAGAACGCGCAAACAAAAGCGCGTAAAAGAGAACATGTCCATGGCTTTTTAGAATATCGTTCAGTAGTTTGATTTTATTTTTTAATTTAAAATACTTCGAAGATGTTCTCTTTAACGCGCTCTAATTTGCTCAGACAGCTTCCCGACCTCAACGAAATCATCCGGCGGCTTACGGTAAATCGTGACCGTTATTCATTCAATCGGAACATATTTTTG
>JAFDCA010000094.1 GCA_019313025.1 Deltaproteobacteria bacterium | reverse complement strand
CTCTTTAACGCGCTCTAATTTGCTCAGACAGCTTCCCGACCTCAACGAAATCATCCGGCGGCTTACGGTAAATCGTGACCGTTATTCATTCAATCGGAACATATTTTTGGCAACTGCTATAGATCACTTTACACTTTAGCTCACTTATATTTTTTCCATGTACCCTGCACTGCCAAAATCATACAAAGGGATGTTTCCATTTAAAATCGGTACCACATCATTTATTTATCCGGACAACTATGTCCGGAATGTGAATATGCTTGCCCCGTATCTTGATGAAATCGAGCTGATTTTGTTTGAAAGTACTCCCAACAGCCTGCCGTCAAAAAATGACATAAAGGAACTCTTCTCGTTAGCAAATGAATACGATCTTTCTTTTAATATTCACCTCCCCCTTGATATATCCTTGACCACGCGGGATAAAACAAACCGACATTTTGCCATAGAAACCATAAAACAAATTATAGATCTTACAGCGCCTCTTTCCCCGTCCACCTTCACGCTTCATCTTGCATACGATGAGACCGACATGGAAACCGAAACGGTAAAATCCTGGCAAAACCACACATACGGCAACATACATAAATTGATATCATCAGGGATCAACAGTAAAAAGATTTCAATCGAAACCTTGAATTATCCGCTTGAATGGGTGGAAGAAATTCTGACCGATTTTAATCTTTCCGTATGCATGGATGTAGGCCATTTAATTTATTATGGCTTGGAGATGAAAGATGTCATTGAAAGGTATAAAAACAGAACTTCAATTATCCATCTCCACGGTGCCAACGAACATCAAGACCATCAAGCGTTGGATCTTTTGTCAAAACCGAATTTAAGCACCATACTTGAAATGTTAAAACAATTTATAGGCATTGTGTCGATAGAGGTCTTTTCCTATGATCATTTAAACGCCTCATTGAAATATCTTGAATTCGTCTGGAAGAGACACAACGTTTAAATTCATATTTTTTATGTTTTTACTTGACTTTCATTTCACTTTTCCTTTATGAAACTGGAGAATAGTTCAGATGCTCGTATCGCCCGGTATTTTTTAATATTCCGGGTGTGAGCTTAATAGGGAACCCCGTTAAAATCGGGGACGGGCCCGCCGCTGTGACCCTTACCTTTTTCCTGGTTTGGCTTAGAAAAAGGAACCCTTTTGGCCATGGTGTGCCACTTTTCGAATACGGATGGGAAGGCCGCCAAAAGGGCGGGGAAGTCAGAAGACCTGTCTGAACAAAAGGCATTGAGACTTTTAAAAAGCGCAAACTGATCAAAAAGGGGCGTTTTTTAATGTTTTCGCGGAACCTTCGTGGATGTAAGGTGCCTCGTTAGATCTTGAGGATAAAAATGGGACATCCCCGGATCGATCAACCTTCGGTCCGGGGATTTTTTTTTGCCGGACCCTAATAAAACACCATTTGGGTAAGGAGAAATAAGATGAAAAGATGGGTTGTTATTTTAGTTATTCTTATCGCTTTAATGTTTCCGGGAATAAATCAGGCTCAAGATGAAAAAACAAATGAACCCACAGTGACAACACTTGATGAAGTGGTTGTAACCGCTACCAGGCAAGAAGAACAAATATCGTCCGTACCGGCAAATGTTACCGTTGTCACCGAAACGGATATCAACAACAGCACAGCATATGACATTCCTGACCTCTTAAGAAAGCAAGCAGGTGTCCATGTTAATGATATCGCAGGAAACCGGCGAAACTATACGGTCGACCTTCGAGCTTTTGGTGAAACCGCATCATTAAATACGCTGGTATTGGTTGATGGAAGACGGATTAATCAGGCAGATTTAAGTGGTTCTGATTGGGCCCTGATTCCCCTTGACAGGATCAAGAAAATTGAAATTATCAGGGGTGGAAGGGGCAGTGTTCTTTACGGAGATAATGCCGCCGGCGGTGTGATCAATATTATCACCAAAGAAGGAGAAGCATTTCATGCAGGCGCCGAAATAAACGGTGGAAGCTACGATACATTTAAAGGAAGTGCTTACGTCAGTGGCACTAAAAACAAGTTGTCTTATGCCTTATCGGGCAGTTATTTGACATCAGATGGATACAGGGATAACAGCGACACCGAAGCCAAAGATCTGGGTCTAAATTTGGGTTTTTATCAAAACGATTTTTTGAAATGGAACTTAAGCGGCGGCTTTCATAAAGACAGCACCGGACTTCCGGGAGCCATCAAGGCCAGCGAATTTGCCGCCGGCGCATCAAGAACAGATTCGCTTCAACCTGATGACTTTGCCGATGTTGAAGATTATTATGTCAAAGGCGGACCTGAAATCTATTTCTTGAGCGACAGTAAATTTAAGATGGATGTCTCTTTCAGAAAAAGAAACTTCTTATCTTTCGCATCCTTTGATGCAGGAAGCTTTGAAGGAGACACCGATATTAACACCATCGCCGTATCCCCGCAAATTATCTTCAAAGAAACTTTAGCGGGAGTTGACAATCGCCTGATCATCGGTTTCGATTTTACGGATGTGGTCGAAGATATCACCAACAGTTCTATATTCTTCGGGACGCCATCCACAGGAATATTCGAACTCAAAAAGAAGAATTACGGTTATTATATCCATGACGAGATCAGGCCTTGGAAGAATTTTGCGATATCCGGCGGATACCGGTACGACCGGGCGGAATTCAGGTTCAAACCGAGCACTCCGGACAAAAAAACAATGAGCGAAGATCTTTTTACAGCAGGTGTCAATTACAATTTCTATGAAAAATCTTCGATATATATCAGCTTTGCCCGCAGTTTCAGATATCCGGTTCTGGACGAACTTTTCAACTTCTTTACGAATACCATTGATACAACTCTCATTCCTCAAACTTCCGACAATTATGAAATTGGAATTCGTCACAATTTTTCACCAACATTGTACGCCGATATGAATTTCTTTCGCATGGATACAAAAAACGAGCTTTTTTATAATCCAACAGCTTTTGCCAATGAAAATTATGACGGCAAAACGCGCCGAGATGGTGTTGAGATATCGTTAACCAAAGCTTTTGAAAAAATAACATTAAGTGGAAACTATACCTATACCGACGCAACCTTTACGAACGGACAATTTGAAAACAACAATGTTCCGAACGTTCCGAACCACAAAGCCGCTCTCAGCGGTCTTTTTACCCTTGGCAGAGGTTTTTCACTCACCGTTGACGGCGTCTATGTCGGAGAACGACCGTTTATCAGCGACTTTACAAATAATTTCGAGGATCAGGAAGATTATTTGATTGTCAATGCGAAACTAAAGTATCGATGGAAACAGTTCACGGCATTTATGAACATCAATAACATCACGGATGAAGAATATTCGGAATATGGTGGCATTAGTACTTTCCCGATCACCGAACCCGGATTTTTTCCATCACCTAAAATCAACTTTCTTGCCGGAATTTCGGCTGGTTTTTAATTCTTAACCCAAGTTTCGCACCTTCAGTTGTCAGCAACACCCATTAAATAATGCCGTCTAAGAAAAAACTTCTTTTAGCCTACGGCATAAAAGCCTTTTTTGCGATATTGGGGTGCAAAACTTGAGTTTATTATTTTTTTTATATATGGGATGTTTATGAACTCACGACCAAAGGTATTGCTCAATCATCAACAGGAGACCTTATGTTGGACCTATTTATCAGCGGCGGACCGGTCATGTATCCTTTGTTGGCCTGTTCCATCATCGTAATGACCGTAATTATCGAAAGATGTTTTTTCTGGATCGGTGTGGATAAAAACAGAAACAAAAAGCTGCTTGACGAAGTTTTAGATCTATGCCGAACCGGAAACTGGGAATCCATAAGAATAAAAACTCAAGGCTCTAAGGATTATATTATCAAAATACTTATTACCGGAATTCTTCATCGAGATTTTTCCATGGCCAAAGCCATGGAATCTGCGGCAGCTGAAGAAATCAAACGGATGCAAAAATATATGGCGGTGATGGACACCATGATTACGGTAGCGCCTTTGCTGGGTATATTCGGCACTGTCATCGGAATTATTCTTTCTTTTGAAGTGATTGGCGCAACAGGTATTGAGCATCCACATGCGGTTACTGCCGGAATTGCACAGGCATTGATCACCACTGCAACAGGGCTGGGGATTGCAATTCTATCTGTCTTTCCGTATAATTTTTTCAATTCTCGGATCGAAAAAGCCGCACTTGATATTGAAAAATATGCCACCAGTCTTGAGATCGTTTATGAAAAACTGGTCAACAACACCGGCGAACATAAAGGAAATTAATAATGAAACTTAACTTTCAGACGAGCAAAAAAGTACGAATCGAAATGCTCCCTCTGATCGATATCGTTTTTCTTCTCCTTGTGTTTTTTATCTACGCAATGCTTTCCATGGCGGTTCATCGAGGACTTCCGGTTTTGCTTCCAACATCCGTTTCTGCAAAAATCGATAAAGAACTTATTGTTTCCGTTACCGTAAAATCAGACGGAACCATATATGTTGACAAGGAACAGATCGATCTCAATGATCTCGCATCGTTTTTAAAAACAAAGACTGAAACCGATAGAGACGTCGGGATCCTACTTTTTGCCGACCGCAGTCTTTCGTACCAGAATCTTTTCCAGGTTTTGGATCAGATCAAAATTGCGGGTGTTCATCGAATTTCACTCCAGGCAGAAATTGAGCAACACCAATGAAGCAGATACTGACAGCCGGAATACTCGCACTTGGAATACACGGACTTTTTCTAGGAGTTACCTTCAAATTTCCTGGAAGAATATCTATGAATCGTCCCAAACCCCGAGTTTTGAATATGACCTTGACGTCAATACCTATTAACGGGACACCTAAACCTTCTCTTGAGAAACCAACACCGGTTTTTAAAAAACCGACTGTTGTTAAAAAAAAGAAAAAGAAACCCAAACACACGCGCATTGTAAAAGCGCCACCTAAAAAAAAGGTTCAGATTCCGGTTCAATCAAAAGAAAAAGAGGCTCCAAATATAATCCCGGAAAAAACCGCTGAAAAAACTGAATCCCACTTCAATTCCGAGCAAACTGCATCACAAACCCTTTTAAACGCAGCCAAACAAGAGGCCGCAACGACTTCACCGCTTAAAACGATCCATAAAGCCAGGCCCATATACCGATCAAATCCTTCACCCAAATATCCCAGAATAGCCAGAATCAGAGGATATGAGGGTAACGTCCTGCTGGATGTTTTGGTCAACAAAGACGGTAAAGTGCATGATTTGAAAATCTTTAGATCGAGCGGCTATCTACTTTTGGACAAGGCGGCAATATCCTCGGTAAAATACTGGTTATTCGAGCCCGGCATGATCGGAGATGAAAAAGTGGACATGTGGGTCAGGGTGCCCATACGATTTGAATTAAAATAAGAATTCTCTATGAAAAAAGCACCGTCTATAGCGATCTTGGGAACAGGGTCTGAAGTTGGAAAGAGTATCGTAACAACAGCCCTGTGTCGTATTTTAGTGAACAGAGGGCTCCGTGTTGCGCCGTTTAAAGCCCAAAACATGTCCAACAATTCCGGCGTCACCCCTGAAGGGCTTGAAATGGGGCGTGCCCAGATGGTTCAGGCCGATGCCGCCAAAATTTCACCCCATGTGGATATGAATCCGATTCTCCTAAAACCCACAATTGGCATGGGTTCGCAGGTCGTGCTTTTCGGAGAGGTTGTGACCAACATTGAGACCGGTGAAAATTACAGCCAAAATAACGTGTTGTTTTCAAAAGCTTGTGACGCACTTAACCGTTTGCGCAATATCTATGATATCATTGTTATTGAAGGGGCTGGATCTTGCGCTGAAGTGAATCTCATGGCCGGCGATATTGTTAATTTTCGCATGGCCGAATACGCGGATGCACCGGTGATTTTAGTTTCAGACATCCATCGCGGCGGAGTATTTGCCCAGATCATAGGAACACTGGCATGCCTATCAAACAAACAGCAACATATGATTAAAGGATTTATCATTAACCGCTTTCGAGGTGACATCAACCTTTTTGAGGACGGTGTACGCTGGATAGAAGAAAAAACAGGAAAAAAAGTTTTCGGCGTGATCCCCTGGTATGACGATTTTTACATTGAAGCAGAAGATTCTGTTGTCATTGAGAATCCTGCTGCTGG
>JAFDCA010000093.1 GCA_019313025.1 Deltaproteobacteria bacterium | reverse complement strand
AATTTCCAAGATCAGAATAACCGGAGGAGAACCGCTGGTTAGAAAAGGTGTGTATCATTTTCTGTCTCAGTTGACAAAAATGGATGGACTCCAAGATATATCTCTAACCACCAACGGTGTATTGCTCAAAGACAACATTAATAAAATCAGATCCGCCAATATCCAAAGAATCAATATCAGTCTCGATACGTTAAATAAAACCAAATTTAAACACATCACGGGCTATGATTATTTCGATCAAATATGGGAAGGGATTCACCTGGCTCTAAAAATGGGGTTTTATCCCATAAAAATTAATGTGGTTCCCCTTAAAGGCATTAATGATGGTGAACTGCTGGAAATTGCCAAATTGTCGATAGAATATCCATTTCACGTCCGTTTCATTGAATATATGCCCATTGGATCCAATCAGATCGCCAGTGACCGCCGTTTACTCGCGTCTGAAATAAAAGAACGAATCAATGGGTTGGGAACACTGATTCCGGTTGGCAGAAGCTTTAACGATGGTCCTGCGGAACGATTTAAATTCGGGTCGGCCCAGGGAGAAATTGGTTTCATTCGTCCCATAAGCCGGCATTTTTGTGGCACCTGCAATCGGTTAAGATTAACGGCCAGCGGTCAACTGAGGCCCTGTTTAATGAGCGACGATCAGGAAGATCTGAAATCCTTGCTTCGGCAAGGATGTTCTGATGCTGATATCGCAGAGGGTTTTCTTAAATCTGTTCGTCACAAGCCTTCGGAACACAAGCTCAACGGAAATGATCATACCCGGATATCAGCCCAGATGTGTGCAGTCGGAGGATAAAAGAAGGGACTATTAGAAGACAAGAAGCCATCTCAAAAATAGGATTTTGGTTCAAGGCCAAGGCGGGACCGAGTTTCAACCCGCAGACATACTATAGTATTTCGAGGAGTTGAAACGAGAGCCCAACACAGAGATTGGGACAAAAGGCATTTTTTAGATGGCTTCTATAAAAAAAGCCTGGGCCGCATAAGTGGGAGGCTACATTTTCTCGCACAATTCATCGGTTTACGACCCAGGCGAATAAGATGGCGTCATCCTGAAGTTTCTATTGTATTAGGTGGTTTGCTAACAGAATTAAAAAAACGAATCAAGATTTTTTTATCTCGATTGATTTTTTATGAAATTTTTAGGTGTTCACCTCTTTTTATAAGTTTTCGAGTTTTTCTCTTTAAGAAGAAATTGTAGGATTCCACCAAAATTCCTTCCGGAAGAAAGACCAATACCAGGCACAAGAAAAAACCGTATGCAATAACATGATATTGTTTGGCAACATGGAGTGCTTCGGAAATAAAGGTGAGAGCTCCGGCTCCGAAGAGAGACCCCCAGAGACTTCCCATTCCGCCGACAATGACCATGGTCACCACCTGAATAGAATAATAGAAATCGTAGGAACTGGGGCTGATAAACGAAATGTAATGGGCATAAAGACTGCCGGATATGGATGCGTATATGGCACTTAAAACAAAAACCTTGACTTTGTAATTAGCCGTGTTGATACCCAGGGCGTTTGCAGCCGATTCACTACCGTGGACAGCGCGCAGCGCTCTGCCCACCCTGGAGTTGAGAAGATTTCTGGCAGCCAACATGGAGAGAAAAACAAAGCTCCAGATCAGATAAAAATTTTTAAGGTCATTGTCAAATGTCAGTCCCCCGATGGCCAGCTGCGGAATGCCGATTAGACCGTCATGGCCGCCGGTAAAGTGTTCCAGTTCACCCATGAGGATATTGACAATGATGCCAAAGCCCAATGTGGCCATGACCAGATAGTGGCCCCGAAGCTTTAAAGACGGGTATCCGATCAAATATGCAATCATCCCCGTTGCCATCATGCCAATAACCATTGCAGGCCATAGAGGGAACCCGTAATTTACAGTCAGAATTCCTGAAAAATATGAACCAAGGCCATAAAAGGCGGCGTGGCCCAATGAAATCTGTCCGGCAAACCCGATGAGCAGATTCAAGCCCACCACCACAATGGTGTTGAGACCAATCACATTCAGGACGATAAAGTAGTATTTGCTTTCCACAAACACCGGTAGGATAACGATGATAATGGCCAATGCAGCAAAACCGAAGATATCTTTTTGTTTTAAAAATACATGCATTGTTTTTATGTTTAAAAACTAAATCGAGCGTTTCAAATTTCCCGAGAGTTCATTTTATTTCGTTAAACTCTTTCCGCCTCCCCATACCCCATTATCCCTGTAGGTTTTAAAAATAAAACCAAAAGAAGAACGAAAAAGGCAATGGCATCTTTATACTGAGACGATATCAGACCTGCCCCCAGAGATTCCAAAACACCCAAAACAATTCCTCCCAATATCGCGCCGATAAAGTTCCCGTATCCGCCAAGAATCGCTGCCGCAAACCCTTTCAATCCCAGCATGATTCCCGTATCATAGGATGTCGTGGAAATGGGCGCGATGATCATTCCAGCCACGGCTCCCAGCGCACCACTGAAGGCAAAGGAAAGAAGGATCATCCGATTGACGCAAATGCCTGCCAGAGCGGCTGCCCGTCGATTGACGGCTGTGGCCCGCATGGCCTTGCCCATCAATGTTTTTTTGAAAAAATACCGCAGCATCAGCATGACCATTACCGTAATTCCAAAAACCCAAATGTGCTGGGGAACGATGGTCGCTCCGCCTATAAGAGTAATCGGGTTTTCACCGGAAAAAGAAGGGACGCCGACATTATCGGTGCCCCAAACCTCTTGAGCGGTTCCCCTGATAATTTCTGAAAGGCCAATGGTCAAAAAAATAAGAATGATAATTTCTTTTGACCGGGCATGCCTTATGGGGCCGATTTCTATCAAGGCGCCGATGAGGGCGACACCGACCGTGGAAATGAAGAAAGAGATGACCAGATGGATCTTGAAAAGAACCACCAGCGAGTACATAAACATCCCGCCAAGAGATATAAATTCACACTGGGCAAAATTAACAATTCCGGTGGCATTATGGATGATGTTAAACCCCATGGCCACGATGGCGTAAATGGCTCCAATGGTCAAGCCGGTGATAATATATTGAGCAATCTGCTGGGAAAAATCCATAATTATTTATGTAATTGTATACTCCCCCACCCTTGATTTCTATATCAATAGAGAAGGGGAGTCTTGAGTTCTGACAAAAACCTTCTATTCGAGCAGTTTCCATCCCCCGTTGGTGGCTCGTATCATAACAATATCTTCCATGGAGAGACCGTTATGATCCTTTGGACTGATATTATAGATGCCGCTGAGCCCTACGTAACCTTTCGTATTTTCAATAGCATCTCGGATCTTCGCCCTGTCGGGTCCAACTTTTTTGATGGCATTCACAACAATAAATGCTGCATCCGCCCCATAGGCAACCATGGTACCGGGTTCCTGATTAAATTTTGTTTTATATGCTTTCACATAGGCCAGTATTTTCTTTTTCTGCACATCGCTGTCAGGTAGCTGATCTCCCACCACGATTTTCGTAGACGGCATCATGACGCCTTCTCCAGCCTCTCCGGCAACTTTCCAAAAAATAGGATCTCCAGAACCGTGACATTCAAATAATGGCGCTTTGATGCCCAACTGTTTTACATTTTTCGCAATGATTCCCATGGCAGGTCCCACGGTCCAGGCGATAATTCCGTCAACGCCCTTTGCATTAATTCGGGTCAACTGTGCCGTCATATCCACATCTTTCGGCTGAAAGGCCTCTTCGGCAACAACCTTAACCCCGTACTTGGGTGCCTGGACCTGAACATTTCTGAGGCCGTCTTTACCGAATCCTTCGTTTGAATAAATAAATCCGATTTTTTTAATGCCGTGCTTGCTCATATACTGGCAAATCTTACCCATGGCATCAGCGGCCTTATAGGGAGATTTAAACGTCCATTTGGGTAAGGATTTCGGGTCATTTTTATCGAGCGGTGCTAAGAGGATCACATCCCCGCCCGAGTGCATGAAGGTGGGAATTTTTTCCTTTTCAATAAATCCTCTCATGGCCATGGCGGTTCCAGTGAGTGTCGGACCAATAATAGCCACCACATCTTCGGCTTCTAAGATCTTTTTTAGAGCCATAACAGCTTTGGTCGGGTTGCTTTCCGTATCTTCCATCACCATCTCCAGCATGCGTCCGTTAATGCCTCCTTGTTGGTTCACTTCGTCTATAGCAAGCATAACGGCATCTCTCTGTGCGGTCCCAATGTGAGCAGCACGGCCGGTTAAAGCAAATATTCCTGCGATTTTAATGGGTTCTGCACTATAGCCAATTGATGATCCCACCACAAAACTCATGGTCAGCGCTACAGCAACGATAATCAGAGATCTTTTTTTCATTTTTATCCTCCTAATTCATTTGCATATACATTGTTCGGCCATGACAAATATATGTGTTTTCACCCCCTTTCTTTTTCATGACTTTGATTCGAATTCCTATCCCAAATAGGCCCTTTTAACGGCCTCGTTCTCCATAAGCTCAGAAGATTTACCCTGAACCCTTACCTTTCCGATTTCAAGCACATACGCTCGATCGGAGATCTTAAGGGCAGCTCTTGCATTTTGTTCCACTAAAAAAATAGTGGTTCCTTCATCTCTGAGCGTTTCAATGATAGAAATGATTTCTTGCACCACAAGTGGTGCAAGCCCCAGAGAAGGTTCATCCAAAAGCAAGAGAATGGGCCTTCCCATCAAAGCCCTGCCGATGGCAAGCATCTGTTGCTCTCCTCCGCTGAGAGTTTCTCCACGTTGTTTAAGCCTTTTTTCAAGAACAGGAAAAAGCGCCAGAATATAACCAAAATCGTCCCGTATTTTTTCTTTGTTCTTTTTACCCCGTCTTCTATAGGCACCCAATTCAAGATTCTCCTTCACCGTTAAAGGGCCGAAAACATGTCGGCCCTCCGGAACTTGGACGATACCCAGTTCAACAATCTTTTCAGGAGATAGAGATAAAATACTTTTTCCTTTAAAAATGATGTTTCCCCGAGACGGCTTGATGATTCCTGAAATCAGATTGAGCAGTGTCGTTTTACCGGCGCCATTACCACCGATGAGCGCTAAAATTTCTTTCTCTTGCAGTTTAAAGGAAACATCGTCAAGTGCTCGAACACCGCCATAATGAGCGCTTATTCCGTGGATTTCAAGCACGACCGGTTATAACTCCTTCCCCAGATAGGCCTCTATGACTTTTGGGTTGTTTCGAACCGCTTCAGAATCACCTTCAGCAATTATTTCTCCATAATTCAGGACTGTAATCGTGTCTGAAATACCCATAATTAAATTCATGTCATGTTCCACCAAAATCACCGTGACCCCCTTTTTCCTGATCTTGAGAATCGCCTGGGCCATTTTTTCGGTTTCCTGCACATTAAGGCCGGCCACCGGTTCATCAAGAAGAAGAAGTTTGGGTTCCATGGCCAACGATCGAGCAATTTCTATGCGTTTTTGAACGCCATAGGGTAGCTCGTCGGCACGAACATCGGCTTTTGATTCAAGGTCCAAAAATTTTAAAACAGCGTCTGTTTTTTCGCGAATACGCTTTTCTTCGTCCCACACCATGGGGGTATAAAAAAGACATTTTAAAAATCCGCAGCGACTTTTCGTATGAAGCCCCACCATAACATTTTCTCGAACCGTCATATGGCGAAAAACCTGGATGTTCTGGAATGTTCGACCGATTCCCATATATGCCAATTGATACGGCCGTTTTTTATAAAGATTCTGGCCTTCAAAAAAGATGTCACCGGATGTGGTAGGGTATACGCCGGCAATCAGATTAATCGCTGTTGTTTTCCCTGCTCCGTTGGGACCGATAATAGAAAAACTTAAACAGCTTTTCACTTTCAAGGATAACCGATTGATGTCCTGCAGTCCTCCAAAATTTTTTTAGGCATTTATCACTTCGAGGATGTAGTTTGAGTTGCCTTCAGTCATTGATGTTCTTTTTTTCTTTTGATGTTAGAAGTGAAAATCATCGTTATGTGTTTTCAAATATACGTGTTCACGAGGGTGGCTTCCTCGTTTACTTTGGTGTCTGCGTGTCTGGTCATTTCAACGACTTAGCAGCGGTGGCATTCCTGCCCCCTCCGCGTCCTTCCGCAAAAAGCATGCGGGAGCCGCGGTCTCCCCCACTGCTAAATCATTGAAATGACGAAGCCACTCCGCCAATATCATTCGACGAGGAAGCCCACCCCCGTGAAAATATGAGAATGAGCGGAATGGATACTCTT
>JAFDCA010000092.1 GCA_019313025.1 Deltaproteobacteria bacterium | reverse complement strand
GTCGGCGTCTCGTTTTTTCATGTTCCCTTTCGCGGATCCATCGGCGCGCTTCTTTTATTGAGCGCACTTTTCATGCTGGCGTCCCTGGGTTTTGGGTTGTTGATATCCGCTGCCATCCGGGTCCAGTTCGTGGCAGCACAGATTTCTATTGTGGCGGGGTTTTTGCCTGCATTTTTTCTTTCGGGTCTTGTTTTCGACCTGGAAAGCACGCCCCGTGTCATTCAGATCGTTAGCCATTTGGTTCCGGCGAGATATTTTGTGTCCATCAGCCACACCCTTTTCATGGCCGGTGACGTCTGGCCGGTGCTGTTGCCGGATGCCTTGGCACTGACCGGCATGGCGGTTTTGTTTATCAGTCTTGCTTTTCGTAAAATCACCAAGCGACTGGAGGCATAATGGACAATGTACGCCGCGTCATCGCGTTGATGTATAAAGAGTTCGTAATGATTCTGAAAGATCCTAAAAGTCGTTTTGTCATTATCGGCCCACCGTTAATCCAGTTTTTCGTGTTCGGATATGCCGCGACGTATGATCTAAAAAACGTTCGCTACGCAGTATTCGACGAGTCCCGCTCCCCTGAATCCCGGCAGCTTCTGTCCCGGCTTGAAGGGTCTGAAAATTTTGAGCTGACAAAGACCCTCTTGAACGAAAAAGAGATTGCCTTCGTGATCGATCGAGAAAAAGCTCGGCTTGTTGTCCACATCGGTTCAGAATTCAGCCGCGATCTTCACAATGGTCACACGGCAACTCTTCAGATAATCGTGGATGGCCGGAATTCCAATGTGGCCCTGATCGCATTGGGATATATTAGAAGCATTGTCGAACAGTACAACAAGGATCTTGTTCAAAAAGGCGTGGTCAGCATGGACGGCCCCGGTTTGGTGCTGGTGGATCGGGCCTGGTTCAATGGCAATCTCCAGAGCAGATGGTTCATTGTATCGGCACTGGGGGGCCTTATCAGTATGGTGGTGGTCATGATTCTCACCAGCCTCTCGGTGGCGCGGGAGCGGGAATTCGGCACTTTCGACCAACTTCTGGTTGCCCCTTTCAGTACCGGAGAAATTCTCATCGGCAAATCCCTGCCCGGAATATTCTTTGGTCTCATGGACGCCCTTTTGTTTGCTGCGGGCGCGGTCTATTGGTTCGGCGTACCGTTTCGCGGAACCATCGGGACCCTCATTCTGGCTTTGGGATGTTTTATCATTACCATCGTGGGCGTCGGGCTGCTGGTGTCGTCCCTGTCCATGACCATGCAACAGGCCCTTCTCGGATCCTTTGTATTCATGATGCCGTCGGTCATTCTTTCCGGGTTTGCCACCCCCATCGAAAATATGCCCCACTGGCTCCAGATCGGCACCCTGCTCAATCCCTTACGCCACATCATCGGAGCCCTTCGGGATATATTTCTGCAAGGCGCTGACGTAAGCATGATCTGGCATCAAATCTGGCCGCTTATGCTGATGGCTGGTTTTACATTGCCGCTGGCGGGATGGCTGTTTCGGCATCGGTCCCAATGAGCGAGTCCCATAAGCTCCAAATTCGGTCTTGTTCAATCTCATATCCATAGTGATAGCCCTGCAACAACCGGCGATCTTTATCGGTTATCTCTTCAAATTGGATACCCAATATCGCGCTTTTTTTTCCTTCGAGAAAAATTTCCTTACTCCAAACAGCGGTACCCAAAATTGAGAGACTGACAAAGGCGATGGCTAAATATATTTGAATATGAACCTGCTTTCCGACCAAGCTGCCAAAATGAGCGGTTTCATAATTCGAACCTAAAACAACACTGGCCCCGCCTAATGAAAGGTTTTCTGTGAAACCCCTGAGCTCCAAAGGGGTTTTGCCCGGATCATCACTATATATTTTAATATTGACTTGTGTTGGAAGCTGGTACCTGATGATCTTACGAACCGTTTTTGAAAACCTTTCCTCATCGGATTCCGGACGGCTATGGTACAGGTCTTGAATAAGACGTTTAACATTAGGATATTGTCTGCAAATCTTCATCAGCCTTGGTTTAGAAATTTTAGCAAATTCAACGCGAGTCTTTGTTTCGACAGCTGATTGAGAGATCTTTTCTTCTTTAAAAGGATAAATTTCACCAAAAAAATGGTTTTCCATCAGGTTTTTGGATGATTTTTTTTGAACCTTTCCTCCTTTTTCAAAACGATGGTAAATGGTTTCCTCTACAGCGCCAGACACGATAAAATAGAGGTTATTCTCTTCATCACCGAATTTTTTCATCATACTGCCTTCAGGAAAATACCGGATGACCAACATGCTCATAAAAGCAATCAATTCCGGATATGTCATTTTGGTGAAAAAACGCTGCATTCCGGGGTTGTCAGACCTTATTTTGCATAGGGATGAATAGAAATCTTGGCCCTCACGATAAGACAGTCCAAGGATTCGCCACTCAAGGATTTTGGATACAATGGCCTGTATGGTCATATCCACTTCGATAAAAAGTTCGGCAGCTGTTCCATATGCATCGGCGGCGGCATAAAACGATTTATCTCGTTCCAAAAGGTCGGCAAAGAATCTATGGAGCCATGGATCATTTGGAAAGGCCTTTAGTAGATTTTCAAAGTCATTGGCAGAGTTAATCGTGATAGAACCTTCTATCAAACGGCTCACAAAGCTGTTTTGTCTTTTTGTCCGGTCGTTCATAACAGCCATCCTTAATAAAAAAGGAAAAGATGGATTTAAACATCTGATTTTTATCTTCAACAGATAAAAGCGATCTGGTATCAGAAGCCGGGCAACAACGTGTTTATGTTTTCTAAAAGGATTTTGCCAAGCCAGTCAACAATTTTATTTATAGGCAATAGTAAAGACCAGATGTAATAGTGAACACCAGGAATCCTGCGGCTGTGGTGAACGGCAATTGCTGGGGATGTTGTTGAAGCTCTTAATGCAAAGATCTTTCATAATTTTACATGCAAAACAGGTTGCAAAACCGTGAGGCGGCAACTCCATTTCTAGCTTGGGTGGTAATTGGTCCGTTGGCAGATGAGGTATGGCTGATTTGTTTTTAGGTTTATCCATTGATCCGATTCCTTTTAAGTATCATCGGCAATTCCAGCCAAAACTTAATTTTTAAAATCTGTCATCTATCCAATTCAACGTGGGGGGCGTCATATAGCACAGCCTTTTGTGCATCATCATCAGCCGAATTGTGTAAAACAATTCCTAATACCATGTCATGTGCTTTATAACTACCTCGTTTTTTAAATGAATCAGCGCAAACTATTCCAAAACAGCAATTGATATAACCATTTAATATTTCGGCGATTATTTCCCAGGCATGTGTGTTTGCATGATTTTTGCAGAGCATAGCAAATAATATAATAAAATCATAAACACACAGGAGAATTTATGGCATCAAATTTTCAAATTGTTTCTTTTAAAGCCAATGATAACCTCCAGCTGAAATTGTATGGTGATTTTGATGTAAATTCTGCACAAGAATTGGCCAACGCTATTCTAACCCAGGGCGCCCGTTATTGGGATATATTTATAGACACCAATAATCTGGAGACAATTCATCCATTTGCAAGAATTACGCTTCAAATGAATATCAGCAAATTCCAAAAGCAATTTAACAACCTTTTCTTTATTGGAGCAAATAAATATAAGATTGCACCCAATTGAGCACAATCACGTGGATTAATGTCGGCTGGTTCGGAAAGATTTTGCAAGAATGTAATTAATTACCAACGATTTCAACACCCACCGGCGTTAACAACGACATTTAAGAAAACCTTAATTTTAATAGGGCAAATCTTTTTTCAGGGATTTGCCTATTTCATTTGCTAACCCCATCCATCCATGCCACGTTGTGGCAAATAACCATTTGAATATTTTCATAATACTATGTAAATAAAGTAATAAATATTATGCAATCTGCACCACATCTACATGGGTTTTTATTTGATTTCACAGAGTCATTTATTCGTACAATGGAGACAACTATTTGAAACCGCTCTACAAGCTCACAACCTGCTGAATTTGCACGATTTTTGCATGTATTGGTTAATGTTTTTATTTTTCCGTCCATAAAAGACACCAGAACCTTAGAAATCAGTTAACGAAAAACCACGGGTCTAAATGTT
>JAFDCA010000091.1 GCA_019313025.1 Deltaproteobacteria bacterium | reverse complement strand
TTTAAGATACGTGTTCACGGGGTTTGCTCCCCTGTTTCATTTAGGTGTCTACGTGTCTGTTTATTTCAACCGTATCGTTACACTGGAAAGCAAACCCCGAAAATTTACTGTTTTGGTGCACATTGCCAGTGTTAGACACCGACCAATGGAAAAACAGTCTCTTTAATCCTGGCAACCACCGATGTGGCCAGCTGCTGGGCGGGATCCGCAACGGATTTACTGTTTGTTCGTTCAGGATCTGATAGCGTGCCGATGTTCCCCAGCACCATCCGGTGCTTTTTGACAAAAGCTTCCGGCAAGTCATCGGAAACCTCTATCCCCTTCATCACCGCCCAGGCCCCGGTCCAGGCTCGGGCAACATTCATGATATTGTATCCGCCGCCACCCAGTGCTGCCCATTTACGATTCCAGGACTTTATTTCCTGAACCACTTTAAGAAAGCCGTTGGTGGTCAGATTAAGGGCTGCAAGCGGATCGGTTGCCAGCGTATCCACACCGAGTTGTGTCACCAGAACATCTGGGTCAAAAGCATGAACAAGGGGAGGCACCACTTCCATAAATACGTGATAATATAGATCATCGCCGGTTCCTGGCGCCAGCGGCACGTTAACAGCATAGCCACGGCCCGGCCCCTCGCCGATTTCGTCCGGGAATCCGGTACCGGGAAAAAGGGTATGGCCATGTTGGTGAAGAGAGATGGTTAATACCCGATCCGTATTATAAAAGGCTGCTTCAACCCCATCTCCGTGGTGTACATCTATGTCCAGGTACACCACACGCAAACCATCCTGAATCATTTTGGCAATTCCTACGGCCGGATCGTTAAGATAGCAGAATCCGGCTGCCCTGTTTCGCATGGCATGATGTAATCCACCGGCAATATTAAAGGCGATTTGGCATTTATTGTCCCTTATCTGACGGATACATTCCAATGTTGCCCCTGTAACCATTAAAGACCAGTCATATAACCCGGAAAATACGGGGTTATCACCGCTGCCCAGACCGTATTTCCAGGCTTCTGAGGGCGGCCGGCCCGTATTGGCTTTTTTAAGTATCTCCAAATATTCAGCAGAATGAATTCGATGCAGGTCATGTTCTTCTGCTTTTTGAGCTTCAATCCAAGGTATATCGGATTTGTCCCAAAGACCATAAGCAGCAATCAAATCCATGGTCAGCTGTAAACGTTCTACTTTCAGAGGATGATTGGGCCCATAGCTATGCGTGCCGAATTCCTTACTGAAAACCAGAACTTCTTTTGCATTTTCGTTCATCATATCGTCCTTTTTAAACAGCAATTAAATAAAGAAAAGGCAAGATACCTTTAATATGCCACATAATATCATTCATAATTACCATAAGAAAATATTCGATGCAAGCCGTGGTTATGGTTAATTCAACATATTGATATGACAATATTTTATATAAATAGTTTGACATGCTGAAATTTTCTATGGTATAAAGTTATATAATTTATAGGCGATATGCGCTGTTTTTCAGTTCAACACATTCTAAGCTGCACGGACATCATCCCATACTTGACATTCCTGCTCCCTTAACGCTTGTATGAATCTTATTTAGACGGCAACATTTCTGTTCATCATCACCATGAAACCGACAGCAGATTTCCCCCTGCTTTTCGATCTGCCTCGAATTGATCGGCTTCAGCATTTGCACAAAGGTATTTCAATCCAAACGTCAAGCAATTAAAAGGATGCGATCAAAAATGGGTATTCTGAAAATTCCCATATGGTGCCCCAAAGAGCGGCACTTCACCTCTTTGGGGATATTTATCCAACGTCAGGGGCCTACAGATTTCGACGCTTTATTCTAAAACCTACTCTTTCGTCTCCATTATAACTGCCACGGAATCTGGATCATTTTTGGTATGTGTTTAGTGGCAATTAGGAGAGAAAGGAGGAACCATGTATTTTCAACAAGCAGATCTCTTTTGGGGCATGAACAAAAATTTCGTGAAGAAAGTGATGGAATCCGCAGAAAAAGAATCTCATCCAAAAGGACATTTTCTTTTTCATGAAGGAGATCCCGCCACGTATTTTTACATTTTAATTAAAGGGCGAATTAAGCTGACCATCGGTGAAGTCGGCCAGATGGTTCATACCGTCGATCATGCGGGAGAGGCTTTCGGTTGGTCGAGTCTAATCGACCGAGATGTTTATTCTGCATCGGCTGAATGTACAAAAGACGCCATATTACAAAAATTTGACAGAAGAACTTTACAAAAGATAACCGAAGAAGACCCGACCAACGGGGTCATCTTCTATAAACGTCTGGCAGGAACCATCGGCTATCGTTTACTCTGCAGTTACAAGATGATCACCTCGTCATCCGTAGCTGATGCGTCACCGACCTTGGGTTCCGGTCAGATTGAACACTCCGAAGCTGTTACATGATGATACCCCTTATTGATCATCCATAGAATCGGTCAATAAGGGGCGGCTTTACCTTTCTGACTTCCATTTCTTTGGACTTGAATGTTTTAATAATCACACATTATTCACCGATATAACGAAAGGAGGCCATTATGGCAGTCAAAGTCTTAATCAAGAGAAAAATTAAAAACGGCATGTTGAACGAAGCGTCTAAACTCCTTATCAAAGCACGCTACGCGGCCATGGGGCAGCAGGGTTATATTTCGTCGGAGACGTTGACTGACTGCAACGATCCCAACAATGTGGTGGTAGTATCCATGTGGCAGAAAATCGAGAATTGGAATCAGTGGAAAAATACGGATTTGCGATCTGAAATTGAAACCGGATTTGAAACATTGCTTGACGAACCGGCAAAATACGAATGCTATAATTTAGGTATGGTGCTTTGATCGGGTAGTTAAAATATTCTGCGCAGCTTGTTGAAGCGAGTGGGAAGTAACCGCCTGCGGCGTGTGGCGGAAACCTCACCTAGCGAGATCAAGGCAAAATTAAATATTCTGCTTCAACAATGCTGCGGAATTCATACCTTTCGAATATTTTATTTGGTCTTTAAATACTCTCTAATGACTAAAGCTGCACTTGCTCCCTCACCTGCGGCACTTGCCACCTGTTTGGTGCTTTTATCTCTCACATCGCCTGCAGCAAAAATACCCGGTACACTCGTCTCCAAGAGGTGAGGGTCGCGATCCACAAAATCTTTTGGCCGCCTATCAGTGTGCAACAAATCGTGGCCGGTAACAACAAAACCCCATGGATCCAGCACAATACCACTACCCTCAAGGTAACCGGTATTCGGTGTCAGTCCAATAAAAATAAAGGCTCCGTCCACCGGTAAGGTCTCTTCTGAACCGGTCTTATTGTTTAAAAATCGAACGCCTGTAAGCTTTGAGTGCTCTCCGATGAATTCCTTCACTTCCGTCTGCCAGCGAATATCGATTTTAGGATTGCTAAAAATACTTTCTTGAATAATCTTGCTGGCCTTGAATCGGGAATTTCGCACCAGTATGGTGACTTGCTCGGCAAACTTGGTAAGCAGCAAACTTTCTTCGGTGGCGCTGTTACCGCCGCCGATAACGGCAACCCGTTTATTCACATAAAAAGGTCCATCGCAAGTGGCGCAAAAATGCACGCCAGCCCCGAGATACTCGGTTTCACCAGGAACGTTTAGACGCTTATATCGGCTTCCCGTGGCAATGAGCAGTGCTCGAGCGCTATACACCTGTCCGTCTTTGGTCTTCACGCGGTGATAATTGTGATGCCTCCGGACTTCTGTAATTTCCTGGGCCTGTAGTAACTCAACCCCAAATCTTTCGGCCTGCAAACGCAAACGCCTTGAAAACTCAATCCCCGCCACACCATCGGGAAACCCGGGCATGTTGTCCAGCTTTTCGGTACCGGCGGCCTGTCCACCGAAAGCGGCACGCTCAATGACTAGGGTATCGATATATTCACGAGCCGCATAAAGGGCGGCGGTGAGCCCAGCCGGACCACCCCCAAGAACCAGCAAATCATAATGACTTCGACTGGCAGAAGTCTTCAACCCCAATTTGGCTGCCAGTTCAGCGTTGGTCGGTTCCACCAGAAAAGAGCCGTCGCCGAACACAATGGTAGGAATAATACGCTTTCCTTTGTTTGTCTGGATCACGAATTCTTCGGCTTCTTGGTCGGATTCGATATCCACCCAGTTATAAGGAATCTGGTGCTCTCCCAAAAACTGTTTGCTCTGTCGGCAATCGGGACACCAATGGGCGCCATAAACGGTAATCTCGGGAGTTGCCATAACCGACCTTTTATCATTCGGCATATTTGAGTCCTCTATTAACTGCATTTCTGCATTTTAAATATCAAAATAGGGGTTTCAACTATTGAGGTGTTTCGGCGTCTATACGCTCGATATAATAGAGTGTGGCCCCAACTGGTGCAAAGGATAAAAAGAGGATATTTAGAACCGGAATGAGAAACCAGAGCCCGAAACCGAGGTGAAAACCAAGGTTCTTAAGCAGAAATCCAAACCGATCTCCAAAGGATTCGTGTCTTCTGGCCGGAATCAAGTCCGTGTTGTCCCAGGCCAGAAAAACCCCGGCTGCGAGAGCTGAAATCATCGTAGTCACAGGAGACAACGGTGTGAGCCACCCCAAAACCATGAGTATCAGGATGATTATTACCGGAATAACCGCCCTGGGAATTTCCTGCCTGAGCAGATAGAAAAAATACTTAAACCAGGACATGTGTTTGGCCATTTTTTCTTTCCCGGTCACCCGCTGTTCTGTAATCCTGGACATGGTATCCATGATCATTACGCTGAATAAAATCTGGGCTATGAGAAATGAAATCACCGCCGAAAGTCCCATAAGCAGGAGGGTCAAGAGCCAGGAAACAACATACCACAACCAGACGATCCAGTTACTCTCCGGCTTTCCCCATAAAAAGCCCAGAATTTCATTGTGATAGTTAAGTATAAGGCTTGCTGACACAACCGTGAGTATTACAATGACGAAAAATCGAACGAGTCCCCAAAATAGGAGCACCGGTGTCTTCAATCCCATTTTTAGTCCTTTATAATTATATGCGATGCCGCTTATCACTTTCATATATTTAATATATGTCTCCTTTAATTAAGATGTCTATCTTTTTTTAGTTTAATTCTTGGTATTCATTTTACAACGTCATGAAGAACTGCCAGGAACGCGTCATAGCTTCGGATGGCTTCCCTTTGTGCCGAATCGCGCACGTCATTCATCTTGTCATAATGCTTGAAAACCATATCGATCAGATTATTATCCAATTCACCGGCCTCCACCATCGATTTTAACACGGCTTTGGTATTTTTAGAATCCATCCCTTTCCGGTAGGGTCGATCTTCCGTCAACGCCGTAAAAACATCAGCTACGGCCATAATTCTTGCACCAAGAGGCAATTCGTCCGATGTTAATCCAAAAGGATATCCGGTGCCATTGAGCCGTTCTTGATGTAATGCTCCCCAGGAACCAACGACTTTCAACACTTCAAAAGGTTCGAAAACCCGATACGTATGATAAACATGAGACCGCATAATAAATCGTTCGTTATCGGTGAGCTTATCCTGTTTCTCAAGAATTTCAGAAGGGATGGCAAGTTTGCCGAGATCGTGCAAATAAGCGGCAATCTCAATAAGTCGTCGTTCATGTTTTGAAAAACCCGACAATCTTGACAGCTCAATGGCCACCGCCGCTACTCCGCTGGAATGGGCAGCCGTAAATTTGCTTTTGAAATCGATCAGCCGGCATATCAACCGCGAAAAATCAACCATTTCTTCGATGGTAAGTTCCTTTGCTTGATACAAAACCGTCTGCTTTAAAATCGCTTCCATGGATTCTGACATCAGATCCAACCAAATATGCTCTTTATTGGCCATGCATATCAGGGCGTCAACATGCTCAGGAACGAAAACATCACCTTTATACTCTGAAATTGCACGGCAAATACTGTGCACTTGACTTAAAACCGGCGCACTTTTGGAGAATTTGACCGCCACTCGATCCACCAGATGGATTATATGACTTCCATTGGGAACGGATTCACCATGTTGAAAGGCCCCTTCTCCATTATTCCAGTGAACATGATGAAACTTTATGAGTCTGGCGATCTTCGAAAATGGTTCAAATGTTTCAAGGATAAGACTGCCGGCCATGGAATGCTCCCCGGGTTTTGTATCCTCAAATTCAAGCAAGTCCAGCCGATCCTGCAGAGAGAATGCCCCGATATCATGCAATGCACCGGCAATAAAAAGATCAAATTTTTTGTCATCCAACAGCCGGAGTTCTTCACCCAATCGATAGGCCAAATAGGCAACCTGCATATGGTGATTTCCAACAACCGGACTCATCATATCGACAACTCTGGCGATGGAAGCCACCATATCGAAGATATTAACCCGAATTTTATCAGCAACCATGGTTATTGTTATATCCTTTTACCATTTTCCTCGTTTTTACCGTCATACTCCTCGTAATTCCGGTTTTTTAGGTCGGTGAATCTTCACTGGAATGTCTCACCTTTAATTTCGCCTCGATGAGCTGATGGTGAGAAACACGCAGTAAGTTTTTAAGCTTGTTCATCAGATAATGTTCGTATTGGTCCATTTTTCCGTCGACGTAAACGACCCGCCACAAGGTTTCAATGATTTCCATTTTTTCTTCATTGGAGTAATTTTCGTTGATCAGTCTGGCAAATTGCCATAAGTCGACACTCTCTTCCAGTTCCTTTTCAGCCTCTGCAATCAGGGCATCTGCGTGTTCCCGGGACAGACCGTATTTTTCTTTTAGGATTGACAAAACAGTTTCCATCTCTTCTTTTGTGAATGTTCCATCGATGCGTGCTATCTCCACAAGCAGGGCGCAGGTCGCTACATTTATGTCGTGACCTGCGCCCTGACCGGCAGCATCGGGGTTTCCTTCTTTACCAAAAAAACGCTTCACGATATTAAGCATTTCAGATTCTCCTCATACGATTTTATTTTTTGACAATCCTTACTTCAACCCTTGCGAAACAAAACACCATTTTTAAAATAATATCGAAACCTGTGTTTCCAAGCGACAAACCGGTATAGAGAGTCGACTTTTCTTTAAGGGCTTTAATTCATGTATCGCTGGTTATTTTATGTTTTATAACTGAACGTCCTGAACTTGCAATTTTTTTTTCGTCACTCACTTG
>JAFDCA010000090.1 GCA_019313025.1 Deltaproteobacteria bacterium | reverse complement strand
TTGTTGTTTTTCAATGACGGCTTTCATGGCCATGTGATACCGGGTTTTATCGTTTTGCGTTCGGGAAGAATGGACGGCAGGGCCTTTTTTGGTGTTCAAGGTTCGATACTGTATCGCCGTTTTATCCGTGATCTTTGCCATTTCACCACCCAGGGCATCGATCTCCTTTACAAGCTGACCTTTTGCCATACCTCCAATGGATGGGCTGCAGGGCATGGACGCCACCTTGTCCAGATCTATAGCAAAAAGAAGTACACTACAACCCATTCTGGCAGCAGCGAGCGCAGCCTCACATCCGGCATGACCGGCACCAACGACAATAATATCGTATTTTTTTCTATATACTGTCATTTACAAGGATGATATTTTTAATTGCTAAGCGAATTGGTCTTTACTTTCAGATACACCCCAACTAGATGGAGATTCTTATTTAAAAGCGTGTGCTGTTTGAAATAAAGCATTATCCATGGAGCGATTAAACAAATAAAAACACTCCGTCCTCTGATTTATTATTTAGTATTTAATGTTTGGGCATCTGACACGAGACCAATTAGACGTTCTGTGAATTCATTATTGATTATTTTACATCTTTTATGCAAAAATGTATATATTAACTTGTTATTTTAATCACTAATTCACCAAAAACAAAATTGAAACAATCCATCCTTCCCGATACCGAGAACAATGCGTCAACGATACAATGATTTTAACACCTATCTGAAAAACATTTTTGGATGCAGAGTTCAAAAAATCACCATTGATGCCGGTCTCTCCTGTCCAAACAGGGACGGAACCATCTCCACAGGCGGATGTATCTACTGTAATGTGAGAGGCTCCGGTACCGGCGCCCATGCAAAAGGGTTTTCAGTTATCGATCAGATTGTATCCGCAAAAAGCGTTCTGTTTAAACGCTATAAAGCAAAAAAATATATAGCATATTTCCAATCATTTACAAATACTTATGGCCCTATTGATACGCTTAAACATCTATACGAACAGGCCCTCGGCGTTGAAGATGTGGTGGGGATTTCCATCGGTACAAGACCCGATTGTGTCAACGAACCGATCTTGGATCTTTTACAGAGATACGCGGACAATTATCTGGTTTGGATCGAATACGGTCTGCAATCGGCCAATGATTCGACCCTTGCCTTGATCAATCGAGGGCATGATTTCAGCTGTTTCAAAGGGGCTGTGGAGGCGACGAAAAACAGGGGTATCAATATTTGTGCCCATGTGATTTTAGGTCTCCCCCGGGAAAAAAAAGTTCATATGCTCCAAACAGCTCGGGCAATTGCCGATATGGAAATAGACGGTGTCAAACTTCACCTCCTTTACGTTGTAAAGGGTACAAAACTGGATGAGCTATACCGTACGAACAGATACAGATGTCTGGAACAAAATGAATACATCGATATTGTTTGTGATTTTTTGGAACGTATTCCAAAACACATGGTGATTCAACGTCTAACCGGAGATCCACATCCAAATGAACTGGTGGCCCCCACCTGGTCCCTTCAAAAGATGGAAACCATCGCTCTCATTCGAAAAACATTGGAAACGAGGGATACATGGCAAGGAAAGTATGTTGATCTTTAACCTATCGTTCGGATGTTCCCGTATAACGCTGCGCCAGAGGATATCTTCTACCATAGCCAAACGCCTTGGATGTCACCTTAAGACCCGGTGCCGCCTGATGCCGTTTGTATTCATTCCTGTCAACCCTGAAAATAACATCCTCGACAACCTTTCTATCAAAACCCGTCTGAACAAGATCTTCGAGCCCCTTGACCTCTTCGATGTATCCTTTTAAAATAGCATCCAGAATATCATAAGGCGGAAGATCATCCTGGTCGATTTGATCGGGTTTGAGCTCGGCGGAAGGCGCTTTGGTGATGATTCGATGAGGAATGAACTCTTTTTCTTGATTGATAAAATGCGCGAGATCATAAACCATGGTTTTTGGAATGTCCGAAATGACAGCCAGGCCACCGGTCATGTCACCATAGAGCGTACAATACCCAACGGCAAGTTCAGACTTGTTGCCTGTGGAGAGGACTAACGCGCCATGTTTGTTGGAAAGTGCCATAAGAATGGTACCCCTGATTCTGGCCTGGATATTTTGTTCCGTAATATCCGGTTCGGTGTCTTTAAATGCAGGTGAAAGAAACCTTAAAAACTCTTTAAACATGCCTTCAATGGGTATGGTTGTCAGAACCACACCCAGGTTCTCCGCCAGCTTTTGTGTATCTTCAAAATTTTCTTTGGATGTGTATGGAGACGGCATAAAAACCACTGAAACATTCTCCGGCCCCAAAGCCCTGGATGCAATGCACGCGGTCAGAGCCGAATCGATACCCCCACTCAAACCGATAACCACTTTGGAAAAACCGCATTTGGTAACATAGTTATGGGTTCCCATAACCAAGGCCTTTAATATAGATTCCGTTTCCGATTGTGAAACGTTGTGGACGCTGTCTTTGCGAGTTTGTAATGTTTTAGAATCAAAAATAACAACATCTTCTCTAAAGTCTGAAGCCCTGGCAATCACTTTACCATTTTTGTCAAAAACACTGCTTGATCCGTCGAATAGAATGCTGTCATTGCCACCGACCTGGTTGGCAAATACAAAAGGAACCCGGTATTTTTTAGCCATAAACGCGAACATGTTTTGCCTGAATTTATCGTGTCCCAGATAATAAGGAGATGCGGCAATATTGATCACCAGATCGGCTCCGGATTGAACGGTTTGGGCCACGGGGTCATGGGCATAAATTCTATTTTGAAAAATATCTTCGTCATTCCAAGCATCTTCACAAATTGTAAGCCCTATTCTGTGCCCCTTGTATGAACATGGCGGACTTTTTCTTCCGGGCTCAAAGTATCGCCGCTCATCAAATATATCATATGTCGGCAGTAATCTTTTATATACCTTTTGAATGATGTCACCCTCTTCAAAAAGAATCGCCGTGTTATATAGCGGCTTTCCTTTTCCCGCAGGATTTTTGTCCACAAAGCCGCATATTACCCCGATGCCCCGGATAGAGGTCAACAGCCGTTTTAAACAGGCAAGATTCGCATCGATAAAATCCCTTCTCTCAAGAAAATCTCGGGGTGGATATCCTGTTATCACAAGCTCTGAAAAGACAACCAGATCGCATTCTAAGTTGATGGCCTGATCTGCATAATGCTTCATCTTATCAAAATTGTGTTTAAAGTCGCCGATAATCGGATTGATCTGTGCTATGGCTATTTTCATGATAATTTATTATTGATATATCTTTATTTTCCTTGCAAGAATTTTTTTATCAACCCTTTAATATCCCCCAAGGCTTCCGGTTCTTTCCATATGATTTCCGGATCCGCCTTGAACCACGTCATTTGACGTTTTGCATATCTTCTTGTATCCCGCTTCAGTGTCCTTATCGTCTCATCCCATGTTAAATGACCTTCTATAAAATTGACGATATGGCGATAACCGATGGATTGCATGGATTTTAGCTCCGGCGAATACCCCATTGCCAGCAGCCGTCTTACCTCGTTAACAAAACCACTGTTGATCATTATTTGAACTCTTTTGTTAATACGATCATAAAGTATTTCCCGGTTGATATGAAGACCGATTTTCAGTACGATAAAGGGTCTTTCTTCAAAACCATGGGACCGATGGAATTCAGTAAGCGTCTTTCCGGTTAACGCGTACACTTCAAGAGCCCTTATGATTCTGTATGTGTCCTTAGGGTGTATCTTTTTTGCCGTGTCGGAATCCTGGCGACATAATCTTTTGTATAAATAAGTGCTGCCGTAAGCTTGAAGTTCAGCTTTTAAACGGTCACGGATATCAAAATCTGATGTTTTGGCGTTAAAAAGACCATGAAAGAGTGCTTTGATATAAAGCCCTGTTCCGCCGACAACAAAAGGAATTATCTTTTGTTCATGAAGTTCCATAACCTTTTCACGGGAAAGGGTGGCATACTTTTTGGCGTCAAAATGTTCATCCGGGTCGATGAAATCGATCATATGATGTTTGACACGAGCTTGCTCATCAGGTGTGGGCTTGGCCGTTCCGATATCCATATATTTGTATACTTGCATTGAATCAGCGCCGATAATCTCACCATGGAAGTGTTTTGCAAGATGAATGGCCGTAGATGTTTTCCCTAAAGCTGTTGGTCCGCATATAACAATCACCTTTGGTTTAACACCTTTAAAATACATCAATTCTCCCTTCCAGATTTTTCAAATTAAGCATCGCTGACAGGATATTTTTTCACTTTTAAACAAAATCGGCATTTCAGTTAAAGTATTTAAAAATTTAAAATCCGTTATCTTTACCAAAAAAAAAGTATTTATATTTTTCATATTGACATTGACAAATCAATCAGATAATTGTTTTAAGTCTTTTTAAAGAAAGGAATAGGCAGAACGCCATAAAAATAATTAAAGTAAAAAGGAGGTTTTGAATGGCAACAGTTGAGTATATGGGAAAAACATTTACCGTAGATGAAGACGGCTTTATCGACAGTTATGACAACTGGTGTGAAGAGTGGGTTCAGTGGGTAAAGCACCAGGAAGGGATTGAAGAATTAAACGATGAGCACCATAAGGTGATTAAGGTTCTTCAGGAATACTATGAAAAAAATGGGATTGCTCCCATGGTTCGCATCCTCTCAAAAGTAACTGGTTTTAAGCTAAAACATATTTATGAACTGTTTCCCTCAGGCCCCGGCAAGGGAGCATGCAAGATGGCCGGTCTTCCGAAGCCCACAGGATGTGTCTAATTAAAAAGACGACAATTGGTTTGCCCATTTTATAAAAAAAGCTCTGCAGTTTTGCAGGGCTTTTTTTATAAAATGGAGAAATGATATGATCTGCACAATTAAATCGAAAAACAAAACTGAACTAATCGACATTACCTCCAAAATTCAGGATGTCGTCCTTTCTGCTGACATCGGCTGGGGACTGTGTATGCTCTATGTTCCGCACACAACTGCTGCAATTACCATTAATGAAAGTGCTGATCCGAGTGTAAAAGATGATATCTTGATGATCATCAACTCCATCATACCCTGGAAAGCGGGATATCGTCATCTAGAAGGAAATTCGCCGGCCCATATCAAATCTACTCTTATCGGTCCTTCAGAGCTCATTGCAGTAGACAATAATCGGTTGGTCTTGGGCACGTGGCAGGGAATATTTTTCTGCGAATTTGACGGTCCCCGAACCAGAAAGGTTCACGTGCATCTGATAAAAGACAAATTTCAGGAATGATTCATGTTGTCAATCGATGAAATTGACCGAGCGATATTGAATCGGATTCAATCCGATTTCCCTATCACAAAGCGCCCCTATCTCTCAATTGCTGAAAACCTTCAACTTTCGGAAGATCAAGTGATCAAGAGATTAAAACGGCTGAAGAAAAAAGGAATTATCCGCCGGATCGGCGGCAATTTTGCTCCTGAAAAATTAGGATTTGTCAGTACACTCTGTGCGGCAAAGGTCTCCCAAGATAAAATTGACCGTTTTGCCAGGGTGGTTAACCGCTATCCGGGAGTCACCCATAACTACCGGCGGGACAATAAGTATAACATCTGGTTTACGTTTATCGCTCAATCCATGGATGAAATATACAATAACCTTAATAAAATCTCCCAGGAGACAGGTGTAAAGAGAATTTTAAACCTGCCTGCAACAAAAATGTATAAAATTAAAGCACAGTTTGATCTTTAATTTTGGTCATCAAATACCCGGCTTCATCGTATTTTATCCATCAACCGTCAGTATGAAACTTGCCATGCATGACATCCGTATTGCCGCCATGATCTTTCGTTCCGTTGCAGGGGATGTACATCGTAATCTCGACGCCATGGTCCATTGGATAAACATATCAAAAAATGAAGGGGCCCATATTATTTGCTTTCCCGAATTGAATATTACCGGCTATAGTAATCTTGAAGAGATTAAGATTGCAGCACAATCTGTTCCAGGTCCTATAACCCAAAATCTTTCAAATTTGTCCAAATCCAAAAAGATTGTCATTTTGGCAGGAATTATTGAAAAAGATGAAAAAGGTCTTTTTTTTTCAAGCCATCTGGTCATAAAACCAGACGGATTTGTAGGCGTCTATAGAAAATTACACATCGCGCCTCCTGAACAAGACCTTTTCACACCAGGCGATACGATACCCTTGTTTGATGCAAGAGGCATCAGGTTCGGCATCCAACTTTGCTATGATGCCCATTTCCCAGAACTATCCACCCACATGGCAATACATGGTGCTGATGTGATTTTTATTCCTCACGCATCCCCAAGAGGAACCCCCGAAGAGAAATACAGATCATGGATGCGCCATCTCACCGCAAGGGCGTTCGATAATGGTTTGTTTATCGTCGCCTGTAACCAAACCGGAGAAAATGAAAAGGGGCTTTGTTTCCCAGGCATCGCAGTGATCATCGGGCCATCTGGAAACGTCATTAAAAAAAAATTAAGCAACAAGGAACATCTGGTTATAGCCGATCTAAAATCCAAAGATCTCGACGGGGTTCGAGAGCATCTGATGCGATACTTTTTGCCCAACAGACGGCCTGAACTTTATGATTTCAGTTAAACCCCCAATTGGCCAAAAGACTCAATCGGGGGTTTAAGGTTTTTATGCCTAACCGCTAAAAACATCCCTTAAATATAACAATCGCTCCCTTTTCTATCCGCACAGAAAAAGCTGATGTTCCTTGAGGGTCAAATTGCCGTTTGGAGTAAATTCTCCGATGATACAGACAATTCGCTTCATTCCTCTGGTTAAGAGAGACCACCATGCATCCAAAACATCGAAATGACCCGATTTGATGGTGATAATTTCAACCATGTCTACTTGACGGTGTTGCTTGATGGCCGTCAATTCAGAAGTTGCATCCCAATCGACAGGTTCTGTTCCAACAACATACACGATTAATCCTGTTTTCATTGCCTCACCTCCTTTCGCTATTTTTTAAGCCCCGCCGGAGATGCTTCATGCATACCAATTAAAAAAGCCCTTCAATCTCACAAAAGAAGATTGAAGGGCTGCACCCAGTTTACTTGACCCAATTTTTGCTAAAATCACATCACCCCGTCATGCGCGGAGGCGTGTTATTTTTCATTCAGGCAGGTCTTCTGACTTTCCCGCCTTTTTAGCGGCCTTCCCATTCCAGCTCATTCGGAAAAGTGGCACATATTTGCTAAAAAGGTTCCCTTTGTTAAAAGGGCGGGATTACAGCGGCGGGACCGCTCCCGATTCTCACGGGATTCCCTATTAAGCCTTTGATAGGCACCTTGGCAGATTTTTAAAGGATCCGCCTTCACCTGTCAAGGGATTTTTCATAGGGAAAACACTTTCGAATTCGCTGCAGCGAAGCGACGGTGTGTTTCTCTTGAAAACCGACGGACTGTTTGAAGGGCTTTGGCACGCGTTAGCTCGAGCCGAACGAAATTATGACTAAAACAATCGATGGAATATTTTAGCGACAAATGATTCTAAATAACTCTGGCACGGCTCGATCTTACGGATGCTTAATTGCAGGTTTCAGTCGGTTGAAAAGTGACATGCGTCGTCTGAAAGCGCCCATACCGTATTGGAAATCAAAGGTTTTTACCCTGAAATTTTTATACATCGGTATTTGCAATAAAACGATTTTATGGGTATAGTTCCCGGTAATGCAGTTTTACACCCTTATAAATTAGGAGAAACAAATGAATTCAAATATTCCAACCCGCGAACAGGCCTTTAAACTTCTAAAAAAATACAATAACAATGAAAACCTCATTAAACACGCGCTGGCCGTGGAGGGTGTGATGCGGTATTTTGCCCGAAAACGAGGAGAAGACGAAGAAAAATGGGGAATTATCGGCCTGGTTCATGACCTCGATTATGAGCAGTTTCCAGAAGAACACTGTCGTAAAACCGAGGAAATTTTAAAAGAAAATAACTGGCCACAAGAATATATTCGTGCGGTGGTGAGCCACGGGTGGGGGATTTGCTCGGATGTTGAGCCGAAAACGGAACTCGAAAAGGTGCTTTATGCCATTGATGAACTTACCGGTCTGGTGGTCACAACAGCCCTGGTGCGACCTTCAAAAAGTGTTATGGATTTAAACGCCAAATCCGTAAAAAAGAAATGGAAGGATAAACGGTTTGCCGCTGGTGTCGATCGATCCATCATTGATAAGGGTGCTCAAATGTTGGGCATGGAACGAACGGAATTGATAACGGATACAATTATAGGCATGAGGGAAGTTGCCGAGGAGATCGGTCTAAAATGAGTTGTGTAAATAACAATTTAACAACGACTCAATAATATGGAGTCACTGCGAAACCATTATTTATTCACCGTTTGCGAAGATCGGCAATAGATTTTTTTATTTTCTGAATCAGAGGTCTTTTGATCTGAACTTTTAGGTAAAGATCTCCGGATGTCCCCCCAGCTTTCCCGGCTTCTCCCATTCCTGCGAGCCGTATTCGCTGCCCCTCACGAACTCCGGGTGGAATCTTCACCACCAGTTTCTTGGCTTTTTTTCGCAAAAAATACGCGTAAGGACCTCCTTTCATTGCCTGCTCAGGGGTCAAACGAATGATGTCATCGATATCCTTCCCGTTTTTTGCCATGTCAAAGCCACTGATTTGTTTTAACAAAAACCTGGAAAGTTTACCAAGTTTGCCTGACGAGGGTAATATGGATTGACCGTATTCGCCTTTTTTAAAAGAGCCGGTAAATATAAATCCTCCGGCAAAAAAGCCAGGGCGCTTAAATTGAAAGGTACGGTATTCCTTCCCGTAAAATTCCCTGAAAATATCGTCAAACCCTCTGAACCCAAATGCCTTTGCCATTTCTTCAAAGACATGGTTGATATCTGATCCACTGAAAATATCCTGTTCAGAGTAGTTGCTCCTAAACCGGTGATGAGCAGAAGTCCCAAACCGCTGCCTCAAAGTATCGTATTCATGTCTTTTGGCCGAATCTGAAAGAACAGCATAGGCTTCATTAACAGATTTCATCTGTTCAGAAGCTTCAGGATTATCTTTATTTCGGTCTGGATGGTACTTAAAGGCCAATTGCCGGTAGGCTTCTTTAATCTCTTTCGGACCGGCATCTTTCTTCACGCCCAATATCTGATAATAATCTCTTTGCGGCATAAAACTTCAAATTCCCATTTGAAACGGTCTGTCGATCAAATTCTTTCAGGTCAAAAAACAAAAAGCGTTTATTAAGCCCAACCCGTTGAAAACCATCCACAGCGAATAAAGCTCGAAAACGTTCTAAAATAATCAAAGTTAAAGCTCAAAAACGTCTCCAGGTTTCATTACCGTTACTTTAACCGAGGTTTCTTCTTTCACTTTATGAGCCCAAGCATGTGGATCCTGTTTAATAATATCAAATGTATCATAGTGAATTGGAATGGCGTGTATTGGTTCAATCAGTTTTATCGCTCGCAAGGCATCATCTGGTCCCATGGTAAAGTTGTCACCGATGGGTAAAATCGCCAAATCAATTCCTTCTTCTCCGATAAGTTTCATATCGTAAAAAAGGCCTGTATCGCAAGCATGATAAATCTTTTTCCCTTCTATGTAAAACAGAAAACCACAAGGATTACCACCGTAAGTGCCATCTGGAAGCACTGACCCATGCTGAGCAATCGTCAATTTAACACGGCCCCAAGGGTAATCGAAGCCGCCGCCGATATGCTGCGGATGAACATTTTTTAATCCCTGATTTACGACCCAGTTTTGAATTTCATAGTTTGAAATCACGGTCGCACCGGTTCTTTTTGCAATGTCCAGAGTATCTCCTAAATGATCCCCATGCCCGTGTGAAACAAGGATATAATCCGCCTCAACTTCATTTGCTTGGACTGGAGATAAGGGGTTGCCGGTAATAAAAGGATCGGTCAGCAGTTTTGCTTTGCCGGTTTTAATCAAAAAACATGCATGTCCATACCATGTCATTTTTAGTGTCATTTGGGACCTCCTTAATTTAAGGCAAATTGTTAAATAGCGCTAAAGGATCATCATACATTCAAGTTTTGCACCTTTAATCTTCAACAACACCGACACAGCATAGCAGGCTTTTTAGCACAATTGTGGCACGAAACTTGGGTGATTTTCTTTTGATGAATGACTTTATGGCAATGTTTGATTTTTTTTATCATAATAACCATTACTTTGAAAGCCTGATTACCACTTAAAACAAAAATATCTGATGCCGATAATGTATGTAAGAGATGTGTAAAATTTGAGATATATTAATTTTCATGGTATAATCATCATGTTAAAAAAATGCTTGGCATTCAAATCTAAGCCAGAATTACCATATTGAATCTAAACTCTTTATTCTTTATTTAAATTTAAGATCATGTTTGCATTGTTTTCAAAATTTTCAGATCTTACAGGATTTCCTCTCAAAGCCTATTCAGTGAAATTCTCGTTGAACCGACTGACTCCGGGAGTGGACAATATCCGTCATGATGTTCTTTTAAGTCCCGATTTTTGCAAATCAATGAGCAAATTGATTTACCAACTTTTTTTAAAACATACCAAAGCCAAAAAAATATTGAATACGGATCCAACATCGAGTTTGGTCACCGAACGAGACGAATTCAAACATCTTTGCCGCAATGTATTGCATGCTGCAATTCATCAGGCAAAGTCCGCTTCAGAAATTCAGATCGATCTATTAGCCCAGCTAACCATTATCAAAAGATTGGCTGAAGAAATTCCATGTCAATACGACACATTGATTGATAAGTTGAATGTGAATGCCAGAAGACATGAAATCTCATCCAGCGAAGGGTTGAGCAGCTATATAAAAATAAAAGAGAAACTATCTGAGATACAACAGAATAAGAAATTCATTTTGCTGAGCGTAGCGGCAGAGCTTTATCAGTATCTGATTGAAGTTCAACACGAAAACACAACAGAGATGCGTGAGTCGATTTTGGGGCCCGAGACAATTCTTCCTGATGATGTTTTTTCCAATCCCATTATCCATGTGGAGGATCCGTTTGAAGATTTGTTTATGATGGATGAATATGTATTGATCGGTCACCGGTTTGAAGATCCAGACAGTTATGAAAACTTGTTGTTGTTAATCAGAAGTCTATTAAGAAAAGTTCTTTTAAAAATTTTTTTAACGGATTCGTCTTTTGCGGGCGGGTCTATAAATCAAGAAAAAATTGCCCAAAGGGTCCGAGGTAAATCTGGAAACTATTATCGGGATAGCATCTATGATGAAATAGACATATGGTTAAACCATGTAGATAATATAGAGTTGTTGTTTAACAGTTTTAAATCCAGGGAACGTTACAAGTCGCAAAAAAAGGCACAAAAGGAGGCTGAAAATCTCAAGAAACTGTCCAAAAACCAAGAAAAACTATTAAATTTTTTCTATAAAAAATTTCATAAGGCCGGCCTTATGAAAAGGATTGTCGCTTTTTATGAAATGAAATCTGTCTATTTGGAGTATTGTCCGCCATTGTCACCTCATCAGGTTTTACAGTTTCTGATTCAACCCAAACAAAGGAAAAATATCGCGAGTCAGCTTTCTCGTTTAAAAGGATTTTATGGTAAGCCTTTCTCTCTTGTACCTTTGAAAAAAAAGATTGCAGATCTGAGAAAAATGTCCATTCAAGAGAAAAAAAAGTGTTTAATTCAATTTTTAAATGACTTTGCCCGTTATCACAGAGATTTTCAAAATTTTTTTATGCTCGAAGCCGCCATGGACAGCATCAATCTGGTATCGGAACAAAAGGTCATCGACCTTTCACGAGAAAATAATCTTCTGTATGAATTTTTATTGCCCGACGAACAGCCACCGGAGGAAAAACCGATCATCCATCATGTGGTCATCAAGGCAGACATGCGTGATTCCACACATATTACCCTAAAAATGAAAGAGAAAGGATTAAACCCGGCATCCTTTTTCAATCTCAATTTTTTTGTTCCCATTACCAGTATTTTATTTAATTATTCGGCGGAAAAAGTATTTCTCGAAGGTGATGCAATTATCTTGGCGATATCCGAGCGTGAAGATACACCTGAAGAATGGTATTGTGTCGCTCGTGCCTGCGGCATAGCAAGGAAAATACTTCAGATTGTGCATAAATATAACTTGCAAAGTGAAAAACATAAACTTCCGGTACTCGAACTGGGCATCGGAATAAGTTACCTTAATAGTCCTCCGACATTTCTTTTCGATGAAAGCAACCGCATCATGATCTCACCAGCGATTAATTCGGCGGATCGAATGTCCAAATGTACGAAAACATTATCTCAAGAAATCTCAAACTTAAAAAATCCATTTAATCTTTATGTATTTCAAAAAGCATCCGAAAATAGCCCCGGCACACCGACAGATGATATGTTGCTTCGCTATAATGTAAACGGTATTGAATTGAATGCAGAAGGTTTTGAAAAACTATCGCAAGAAATCAACCTGAAAACACTGGAGTGTCACATCCCGGCGTTGCAATCGGCAAAGATTAGAGTTCACACAGGAAAATTTCCAACGGTAACCGGCAAGTATCACAGATTAATTATACGAGAAGATCGAATCCCAGTTATTTCCCCTCACGATTTTAGCATTATTGGAAAAACAAATAAAAAATACTATGAGGTATGTACCCACCCGTTACTCTACGAACACATAGAAACATTATAATCTTCAATAAAGCGAATTTCTGTTTAAGTTACAGCAGCTCTCCCACTTTTTTTTCCACCGCATCCAGAATCTTACCTTTTTGCATCAGGTGTTTTACCGTATCAATATCTTTGTGCAAGATACGATCGCGATCCAGATGGGGTACGGCATCCCTGATGACGGTGTAAGCAGCCATGGTTCCTTCACCAGGTTTCATATTGGTGAAAAGATCCAGTGCCTGAGCACCACATAAAAGTTCAATAGCGATAACTTGCTGTGCATTTTTTACGATGTCTCTGCACTTTCTTGCAGAAATCGTTCCCATGGACACATGATCTTCTTTGTTGGCGGACGTCGGAATAGAATCCACACAAGCAGGATGAGACAGAATTTTGTTCTCTGAAACAAGGGCCGCAGCCGTATACTGGGCAATCATAAATCCTGAATTCAGACCCCCGTCTCTGACAAGAAATGCAGGGAGACCGCTCAATTTAGGATTCACCAGTCGTTCGATCCGGCGTTCGGATATATTTGCAAATTCCGAAACACCCATGCAAAGAAAATCCATTGCGAGAGCGATTGGCTGGCCATGAAAATTTCCACCCAACAAAAATTCTCGCGATTCCGGAAAAATGAGAGGGTTATTTGTGGCAGCGTTTATCTCTGTCTCCAATACGTTTTTAGCATAAAAAACAGCATCCCTGCTGGCGCCATGAACCTGTGGAGAACACCTTAACGTATAAGCATCCTGAATACGGTGGCAGTCTTTGTGAGAGGTGACAATTTCGCTGTTTTGAGTGATCCGATACATATTATCGGCAGCCGCGCTCTGCCCTGGATGGGGCCTGGCCTTGTGAATTCGCGGATCGAATTCCATTCGGCTTCCCATGAGAACTTCAAGACTCATGGCTGAAGCAATATCCGTTAGTTTGGCCAGATTCATGGCATCATAGACCGCAAGTCCGCCAATGGCACTCATGACCTGTGTACCGTTTATCAGTGCAAGCCCCTCTGCCGCTTCCAGCCTGAGCGGCGTTATGCCACAATGATTTAGTACGTTCGTCCCTGACATTCGCTGTCCCATGTAATAGGCCTCTCCCAAACCGATAATAACCAAGGACAGATGTGCCAGAGGAATCAAATCGCCACTGGCACCAACAGAACCTTTCTCAGGAACAACGGGATAAACGCCTTTGTTAAGCATGGTTAAGAGATGTTGAACGGTTTCCAGACGGATGCC
>JAFDCA010000089.1 GCA_019313025.1 Deltaproteobacteria bacterium | reverse complement strand
TTTTTGAGATGGGTTGTAATAACTAGTTTGTTTAAAGGACTTGAATCATATATCAAGAAATTACATTAAAATGCTACCGAGTTTAATGAGTAGGATAAAAAGGTTTGCTCAATTGTGGACGGGAGATAGCAGGCGATTATAACTCGTAGATTTGATAACCTCTCTTATGTTCTTAGCAAGTTAAAAGAAATGTGTTCTTATCCAAGCGTTAGTAAAAAATAACGATTTGAAATGGATCGTCAATAAATTTAAAGGGAGTAAAATATTCGGCCACTTTGTTCTTAAAGCCAACAATCAAGAGGATCGATAACGGATCTAATAATTTAGATCGATCTTTAAATCGACGAGATTCTGCTTTTTGTGAAAATCTTTTTGAGCGATCTTTAAAACGAAAGAGTTGCCTTGCTCATAACTAAATTTTTTTCTTACAATCTCTCCTTGAATCGATACCCGACACCACGAACTGTCTCGATATATGGACCGGCGGACCCGAGTTTTTTTCTGAGTCCCACGATCTGAACATCGACGCTGCGATCCGTAACCGGATAATCATCGCCTCTCACGGCATCTACGATTTGTGTCCGTGTAAACACCCATCCGGGTCGCCGGACCAGGTAATACAGAACCTGAAACTCAGTATAAGTCAGGGTCACCGGTGTTTCATCCACATGAACTTCTCGGCGTCCTGGATGGATGATGAGATTGTGAATCCGAATTACCGCATTGTCTTCGGGTTTCTCATCCCTTGATCTGCGGATGACCGCTTTGATCCTGGCCAAAAGAACTCTTGGGCTGAAAGGTTTGGTAATATAATCGTCGGCTCCCAGTTCCAGACCGGTGACAATGTCCGCCTCACTCCCTTTTGCCGTCAACATTACGATAAAGATATTTTGGGTCCGGGGATTGCTTTTCAGGCGCCGGGTTACCTCAAGCCCGTCCATTCCTGGAAGCATGAGGTCCAGAACAATCAAATCCAATGGGTCGGAACCAACGATTTTTAGGGCTTCTTCCCCAGAGCTTGCACAAAAAACTTGGTAATTTTCCCGGGCCAGGTTGTATCTGACCAGTTCGAGAATATCTTGCTCATCTTCTACAACGAGTATACGTTCATTCGGCATCGTTTTTATAGCCTTTATTACATGATAATTTTGTAATTGCATAACATATTGTTACGAATTTGTTAAACTTAAATTGATCGTAAACAAAATAAGAAAAATAAAGAATATGTTCAATTGTGGTATCACTGAATTTCGATTTGGACTATGTCAATTTTTTGTTATCCTTTTGTTAGTATTCTATTAGTTTTATGTTATGGGGAATATTTGGCTTAGATCCAGGTTATTTATGTTAATAGTTTACTATAATCTTTTACAATCGGTATGTAATCTTCATCGAATAAAGAACTTGATATCAGAAAATCAGCAGTGGATCGATTGCACGCCACAGCCGTATTGTAAAGTACCGACATCCTTAGACGCGCTTTTACGTCAACATCATGGGGATGGGCTGTCATTGCATCCCAAAAGAATATCAAAATATCCAGTTCACCGTTTGCAATCATCGCCCCCAGTTGTTGATCGCCCCCTAAGGGTCCGCTTTTTAGTTTAAATATTTCCAGGGCACAATTTTTTGATATAACGCCGCCGGTGGTTCCCGTAGCCCACAATTCGTGTGCTGCCAGATTTTTTTTATTGAATTTCACCCATTCCAATAAATCCTCTTTGCGCTCATCATGAGCGACAAGCGCGATTCTCTTTTTTCTTTTCATCGAATTTCCTTTCATTCAAAAATATGGCTAATACATTCTATTATTATTGAGTTTTAAATTTTAACTTGAACACCATTTGAAGGTTAAAATCGTTACACGATTTTGTTTATGACGTATTAGGATAAGGTCAATTTTTCTTTTGTCTCAAGGTTCGAATGGCCTATACTGAATTTCAAAAAGGATATTTCATTTTGAAACAATGGCATACAGAGTTTGATGCATTATCCGTTCCTACCGTTCAAAAAGCACGTTGCTTGCCAAAATCTAATATAATGCTCATTTTCTAGTAACAATAACGTTGCTTTTTAAACTTGTGTTAGCAAGTTGCTAATACTATGGTGATATAATAAGGATTCACTTAAAAGGTTTTCATTCTTTTCTGATCTGAGGATGCCGACATGGATGTCGGATGTTGATTTAAGGAAAAACAGTGAAAAAAAAGAAACGATTGCTCCGTCATCTTTTCCCTTCGTATCTGTTGATCACACTGATATCGTTGGTTGCTGTTACCTGGTATGCGTCCTACTCAACCCGGCATTTTTTCCTTGAACAGACTGCTGCCGATTTGCTGACACGGGTCCAATTATTGGAAAATCAGATATCCCAATTCCTTGGGCCGTTGGAGACCAGTGTGGTAGATGCCATTTGTAAGGAAATCGGTGTGTCATCGGCCACACGGATTACCGTTATCCTTCCATCCGGAGTGGTTATCGGTGATTCCAACGAAGATCCGGCCATTATGGATAACCATTCATTACGACCTGAAGTCATTATGGCTCAAAAGGGGGGTGTTGGAAAATCCATCCGATTCAGTACCACCCTTCAGAGACGGATGATGTATGTTGCTATTCCGTTGAAAGGCAAAGAAGAGATCCTTGCCGTGATACGGGCGGCACTGCCGGTTACCGCCATCGATCAAGCGTTAAAGGCTATACAAATAAAGATTATTCTTGGTGGTTTGTTCATCGCGCTGCTCGCGGCAGGAATCAGTCTTTTTGTTTCACGGCGAATCAGTCGACCCATTGAAAAGCTCAAAAAAGGCGCGGATTATTTTGCCCGAGGCGATTTGTCCTACCGGATGCCGGGTACGGATTTGGTTGAAATTGACAGTCTCATCGAGGCCTTGAACCAAATGGCCGGTCAACTCGAAGACCGCCTCAATACGATTATTCGTCAGAAGAATGAATTGACGGCGGTTTTGTCGAGTATGGCTGAAGGCGTCATTGCGGTGAATATGGATGAACAGATTATCAGCATCAACAAGGCTGGGGCCAGAATTTTTGAGAACCTGCCCGAAAACCTTTTAAATCGAAGTATTCCTGAAGTCATCCGAAATCCGGATCTTCAAAAGTTTATCAAAAAAGCCCTTTCCAGCAGAAAGAATCTGGAAGAAGACATTACCCTTTACCAAGGGGGTGAGCGAATTCTGTATGTTCACAATACGCCCCTGGAAGATCCTGATGGTCAACAAAGCGGTATTCTGGTGGTGCTCAACGATGTGACCCATCTTCGAAAACTTGAAAGTATGCGAAAAGATTTTGCCGCCAATGTCTCCCATGAAATCAAAACGCCCCTGACAGCCATCAAGGGATTTGTTGAAAACCT
>JAFDCA010000088.1 GCA_019313025.1 Deltaproteobacteria bacterium | reverse complement strand
ATTTTGATAGTTTTTCTCCCACCAACAGGGATAAACTCTTTCTCCTGCATGACCCGCAATAATTTGACCTGCATGGAAAGTGGCATTTCAGAGATTTCGTCCAGGAAAAAGGTCCCTCCCTGGGCCTGGTAAAATAATCCCTCCTTATTTTGTACCGCTCCTGTAAATGCTCCTTTTTCATAGCCAAACAGCTCACTTTCAAACAGCATTTCAGGGATGGCCGCACAATTAATAGCGACAAATTGTCTATCCGCTCTTGCGCTTGCCAAGTGCAAGGTTCTAGCTATCAGTTCCTCACCGGTACCGCTTTCTCCTTCAATGCAAATGGTGGAATCCGAATCAGCTGCCTTAGCTACCTGTTCAAGGACTTTTTCCATTTTATTGCTTCTGCCAATAATGTCGTCAAAGCCATACCTGTCCTTAACCATTTTTTTCAGGCTTTTTACTTCCTTTGTAAGCTTTGTTTTTTCTAAACAATTTCTGGTCTGTAACAAGAGCTCATCGTAATTAAACGGCTTGGTGAGGTAGGTGTAAGCCCCTTTTCGCATGGCCTCCACTGCACTTTTTATGGTTCCGTAGGCAGTGAGGATAATTACAGGCATTTCCGGATTTAGTTGATGAAGGTTTTCCATCAGCTGAATTCCATTTGTGCCGTTGAGCTTAAGATCTACCAAAGCAAAATCAAACACATCATCGTTTGCCAGCTTCAGCGCGGTTTTTGCTTCACCTGCGGTGGTGACCTGATACCCCTCTGCTTCGAGCCTCATTTTTATGACCTTAAGGACATTGATATCATCATCAACTACCAGGATTTTCTCCATTACTTTTTCCCTCTATGTTTTCATTTTGTTGCAAGATTTTCTGCTTTTTTTCTTCAATCCCCAGGTCAACGCGTTTTAATTTTTCGATCTGATCCAGTAGCTGATTTATCTTTTTTTTTTGTTCGTCAACCTTTTTTTCAAGGGAAACAATTAAGTCAACATTTTTTCCTGTTTCGATCTTTTTCTGCAAAATAGTTATGTCAATATTTTGTTGTTCAACAGTTTTTTCTAGTGAAACATTTTTTTTATTTAATATTCCTATTTTTCGTTCTTTATCGATAACGTCCCTGATAAACACAATCCACAGCTGTGCCTGGTGTCTAAGCCGGCTTTCGGGGAATTCGCTTGGTATTTTATTAAAAGATCCTAAGGATTTTTCATAATTCTGATTGGGATTTCCTGGATGGGCATAAAGCAGTCCTATTTGGAAAAGAGCTTGATCTGCTAAACTATCAGGAAAGTCATTTAACACGGTTAAGTTTTTCGCCATCGACGCTTCATACCGACGGCTGAACATCAGATCCATACCCTCCTCAAGGAGCTGCTGCCCTTGCAGATTTTTAGAAAAATGAAGACATCCGAAGATGACAAATGGTAACAACCCTAAACAGGCAAGGTGAAGAAAAAGGTACTGCCCTCTCCCAGTTTGCTTTGTGCCCATATCTTCCCCCCATGATCTGCGATAATGTGTTTGGCGATTGAGAGGCCCAGCCCTGTTCCCCTATCCGTTTCTCTTCCACGGTCAATCCGTTTGAATTTATCAAAAATTCTTTCAAGATTTTCATTGGGGATTCCGCAACCGGTATCTGCGACGGAGACTTCCAGAAATTGCTTGCCATAATTCCTGACATAGACGCTCAAGACCACTTTGCCCCCCTCCGAAGAAAATTTCAATGCATTGCCGATTAAATTTTCCATTAGTTGACTAATCCGCTCGACATCTATTTTAGCGGGAGGAAGATCGGGGGGCGGTTTTAATTCCAAATCAATTTTTCCCTTCCGGGCAATCGGTGCGAGTTTCAAAAGACTTTTTTGAATTACCGGCATAAGATCGGATTCCTTAAGCTGATAATCCATCATCTTTGCTTCCATGCGTGAAAGATCCAGGATCCGGGTCACTGAATCGATTAATCTTTCACATTCTTCTTCGGTGATCGCTAATAGTTCTTGTTGCTTTTCAGGCGTATCGGCATAGGTACCCCCGATCAGCATACCGGTCGCCTCTTTAATAGCAGTCAACGGTGTGCGAAGATTGTGAGATACGTGGCTGATAAAATCAATTTTCATTTCGTCTAATTCTTTTAGCCTCTCGCACATGAGATTAAAATCATCAGCCAGTTCCTTAATTTCGGGCGGTGATGAAATATCGCGTATCTTTTCAAATTTTCCTTTGGCAATGTCTCTGGTTCGCTTCTGTAAAAGTAAACTCGGCCGATTTATGCTTCGGGTATTGTAGAAAGAGATTAAAATGCTTATGATAATTGCCAAGCCTAATGTAATGTAGGTGACCTTCACAGCATGGTAACTCATTTGGCTTGATTCATGAATTTTAGTATCTCGATTCGATCTGGCAGTTTTCATTAAAGCTCTTAACCGCTCGTTGATCTCATCTACAAATTTTTCTTTTCCTTCCTGGTATTTTCGGCGGGGATAATTTGGGTCTATCTTCATCGCTCGAACTTCTTCCCCAAAAAGTGAAACATAATTATGGTAGAATTGCTTTGCCTCTAAAAATACCTTTTTATCCCCTTTGGTGATCATTAGAGATTCAAGTCTTTCCATATCTTGGGTTAAATGTTTCAGTATGTCCCAGAATTTTTGGTAAAAATCCTGGTCTTGGGAAATAAGATATTTTTTTTCAAAACCCACCTGGGAAAATAATTTATCTGATAAACGCTCGGTCAGGTCAATCGTAGTGCCGTCCACCGAAGAAATTTCCCGTACGAAACGATTTAATTTATTTAGTTGCAGAGTAATATAACCCCCTAAAAAAACCATCAGTAACATAATTGTTGCATAGCCGAAAATCAGTCTTTTTAAGATGGTGAATTTCATCTTACTTGTACCGCTTAATTTCGTTGTGATTTGAGGGAAAAATTGACATAATCTGTCAGATGTCGCTGAGGATGATTGATATTCCCGATGTATTCGGTATTGGGCTCCGAGACCGAACAGTCACGAATTTGAAGCTGAGCATCATACGATTGTGTCGCTACATACGCCTGATTATTTGCCATATGCAATGGTTTAAGTCAAGGTTGTTTACCCCAACGTAGCCTTTCGTCATCGCTTGAAATATTAAAAAAGACGAAGCACGTCTGAATAATAGCGATCAATTATTGCTGATGTTACGTCTCGGAATTTATACAATCTACTGAAAATATGGAAGTTTTTTGGCGATCCCGAATTTACCCTGAAATGGAATCATGGAATGGTGGTCCGCCCGAGGCGGATCAAAAGGATATTAACCAATTTAATTTGATCGTCATTCGCGCCCGTGGCCGGACCATTAATCCAACATTGCATCATCCCGGAACCCATTTTTCCACTATTCCATTTTTCCATCTTTCAAATCGCACGACCTTGTCGTTAGACGCTGAGGCTCTCGAAGGGAGGGGCTCTCAACAGATTGTGAGCGAAGCGAGCTAACTTCATCATACCTAAAAACATCCAAACAATTTTCTTCTATCCTTTTCTACCCGTCTGTGAATCTTGCCGTCAGTCGGTTTAAAGTGTAGGCAATATCCTACACCAAAAAATTTATAAATAATCAATTGGTTAGGTATTTTATTTATTTTTCGGATCCATTCTGCTGTATGAAAATCCATGCATAACAGATTTTTTTTACCTCATTATTTGAATAAAATTAATTAAATTCAGTATGATAGATTGATCTAAAGCGTTTGGCATAACTGTTGCTTTTAACAATTCAAATCCAAAGGATCCCAAGCTATGCAGGCGAAAAATGAAGGTATTGGTTGTCGATGATAATAAAAATATGGCTACTATCATCCGAATGATGATAGAAAAGAAAAACCACCGGGTAATAACCGCCAACGATGGGGAAAACGGATATGCGGCCTATCTGCAATTTAAACCGGATCTTGTTTTGACCGATATTCAGATGCCCAAAAAAAACGGCTTCGAATTAATGACAAAGATTCGAAGCCACGATCCCTCGATAATGGCGATCTATATGACGGGTGATCCGGGCCGGTTCTTACCGCGACTAAAGGAGGAACGAAACAGACACGATGTCGATTTTCTCTGCAAACCCTTTTCTATAACTGAGTTGTCAATGATGCTGTCGAAACTTCAGGATTGAACCTGATCAGCGGCTAATAGGCTGCTGCAGATACAACACTGTTTCTGAAAGAAGTAATAATGATGAGATTTTAATTTACCGGTCATTCATCACCACACACAGGTTGTTGTTTGACCGGCAATCTTTCCCTGCCTCGCTCAAAATAATCCTT
>JAFDCA010000087.1 GCA_019313025.1 Deltaproteobacteria bacterium | reverse complement strand
TCTTTCCGGACATCTGTTTGTGTCTTCCGGCCTCGGTGGCATGAGCGGGGCCCAGGGAAAGTCCGTGGAGATAGCCCGAGGGGTAGGGATCATTGCTGAAGTTGACAACTCTCGAATCCAGACCCGATACGATCAAGGCTGGATAACCAAAATCGCTGATACACCGGACAAAGCCTTTCTTTTGGCTAAGGAATACCAAGAAAAAAAAAGCGGCATCGCCATCGCTTTTTACGGCAACATCGTCGACCTTCTCGAATATGCGGTTAAAAACGATGTTTTCATAGATCTTCTTTCTGATCAAACCTCCTGTCATGTGGCATATGACGGCGGCTATTGTCCTCAAGGCCTGACATTCGAACAACGCACTGAAATGCTAAAGACCGATCACAACGGATTCAAAAAGATGGTGGACATTTCTCTAAGGCGTCATTACGAACTCATTAAGACTCTGGCCGACCGGGGCACTTACTTTTTTGACTATGGAAACAGCTTTTTAAAATCTGTCTTTGATGCGGGCATCACGGAAATCTGCAAAAACGGAAAGAACCCAATGGACGGATTTATCTTTCCTTCCTACGTAGAAGATATCATGGGTCCCATGATGTTCGACTATGGTTACGGCCCATTTCGATGGGTTTGCCTCACTCGAAAGCCCGAAGACCTCGAAAAGACCGACCAGGCCGCCATGTCATGCATTGATCCGAGACGTCGTTTTCAGGACAAAGACAATTATATCTGGATCCGGGACGCAAAAAAGAACCGCCTTGTGGTTGGAACCCAGGCCAGAATCCTTTACCAAGATGCCCTTGGCAGGATGAAGATCGCTCTTAAGTTTAATGACATGGTCCGCAAAGGTGAAATCGGTCCTGTAATGCTGGGCCGGGATCACCACGACACAGGCGGAACAGATTCGCCTTTCAGGGAAACGGCCAATATCAAAGACGGCAGCAATATTATGGCAGAAATGGCTATCCAGTGCTTTGCAGGAAATGCCTCAAGGGGTATGAGTATGGTTTCACTTCATAACGGTGGCGGTGTCGGCATCGGAAAGGCCATTAATGGCGGGTTTGGTTTGGTCCTGGATGGGAGTGACCATGTGAATAATATTATTCGCAGGGCCCTAACATGGGATGTCATGGGGGGGGTTGCCCGAAGGGCATGGGCCAGAAATAAAAACGCCATTGAAACCAGCATCGCTTTCAACTTGGAAGACCCGAAAAAAAATCATATCACGCTCCCGTTTATTCCCGACGAAGCAATGATCGAAAAGCTCGTATCAGATACATTGGATACAAGTTAGGGCTTCGTCCCAATTGGCCTCCGGCCATTGGGGTCTGAGCCCCGAAGGGAATGATGGATTTTCGGAATAATGGATTAATGGGTTCTGAGATAATGCAATTGTTTTATCAAATTCTATAATTTTCAAGATATGTTAAAGGAAATATCATGTTCACCGAAATGAAATTGAATGCATTTTTAGACAGAACCGCCTCAAGCGATCCGGTCCCGGGGGGTGGCAGTATTTCAGCCCTGGCAGCAGCCTCTGCGGCGGGTCTTGTGGAAATGGTTGCCAATCTTACCGCTGGCGGAAAAGGATTTGAAGCAACCAAAACAGAAATGAAAGAGATCTCACGAAAATCTGCCGCAATTCGGAAAAAATTATCCGAGTGTATTGATCTGGATTCTAAGGCATATAACCAGGTAATTTCTTCCTTTAAGATGCCACAGAATACTGAAGCTGAAAAAAAAAACAGGACCATTGCCATTCAAGCGGCATTGAAACACGCTGCCGAAGTTCCCTTGTGGGTTGCATCTGAAACACTTAATCTCATAAAACTCGCTGAAATTGTGCTGAAAAAAGGAAATCCCAATGCCGTTACCGACGCACTGGTGGCCGTCATGATGGCCAGAACTGCCATCCTGGGGGCACTGTGCAACGTAAAAATAAATTTAAAGTCCATAACAGATACATCATACGTTTCAAAACTTTCAGCCCAAGTTAGAGAAATGGAAACCATCGTTATAAAAAAGGAAAAATACCTTTTGGCCCTCGTGAACATCTAAATGGATGCATTGCAGATGGAAATAAAATTGTACACTGAAATGACATTACATCCGAGCGATGTCCATGTTCATATCGCCTTTTGGGAAAATATATGCCGACAAACCGGACCGTCTTCATCGAAATTCATTTGGAGACGCCCGATCCAAGAGACATCCGAATGGCATTCATAGCGCTCTAAAATTTTCTGATAAGCAACAATGACGGATATTCTTCTCATACAGCCACCGGTGAGGGATTTTTATCTTACATCCAAAAGAACGATTCCTTACGGGCTCGCATCTATTGCTGCAGTTCTTCTTGAAGAGGGATTTTCGGTGGAAATGTTTGACGGGCTTGCCACTTCCAAATCCCGAATCATCGACCTCCCGAAGGAAATGAATTATCTTAAAGAATATTACCCGAAACCGGATCGATCTCCTTTTGCGCTGTTTCATCATTATCGACATTTTGGGTATAGTTTCGAATATATCGGTAAAATTGCCAGGGATTCCGGAGCGTTTTTGGTTGGAATTTCCGCTCTGTTTACCCCCTACATTGAAGATGCTTTAAGTGTCGCAACGTCCGTCAAGAAATTTCATCCCGAATGTCAAATCGTGCTGGGCGGTCACCATCCTAGCGCCCTGCCCATCAGTGTTATGGAGAATACAGCGGTCGATTTTGTTTTAAGGGGAGAAGGCGAGGTATCCATGCCGCAACTTGCCAGGGCACTTAAAACAGGAACCGATTATACGTCAGTGCCCGGGATTGTTTTTCGCAAAAAAGACGGAAAACTTCAACTCAATGAACCAGTGACAATGATTGACCCGAATCATTTTCCCTTGCCTGCGATCCATCTGATAAAGCAACATTTTTACAAAAGGGGGACCAAAGGAAGTACCGTTGTCACCGCCAGCCGTGGATGCCCTATGAAATGCACATACTGTGCCGTGGGAGCATCATTTGACATGCCATACCGGCGAAGAAGCGTAACATCCGTCGTTAAAGAAATCGAAATATCTGTAAACCGATTTAACGCCGGTTTTATTGAATTTGAAGATGAAAATCTTTCTCTGGACAAAAAATGGTTCCTTCACCTATTGGATGAAATAAAACACCGTTTCCAAGGATTTGGACTGGAACTCAGAGCCATGAACGGACTTCTCCCATCCTCTCTGGATGAGACGTTAATTTCTGCCATGCAAGCCGCCGGTTTCAAGACCCTCAACTTATCATTGGGCTCGATATCCCAGGAACAGCTCAGGCGGTTCAACAGACCGGATGTTCGGGAAACTTTTGACAACGCGCTGGACCTTGCAGAAAAATACGGTCTTAACGCCGTGGGATATGTGATTGTTGGTGCCCCATTTCAAAGTGCCGTGGATTCTTTGTCAGACCTGATCTTTCTCGCCCAAAGAAGAGTGCTGTCCGGCGTATCCGTTTTTTATCCGGCCCCCGGTAGCAAGGATTTTGAATTGTGTTCACGACTAAATATTCTTCCCAATGCATTTTCCCTCATGCGCTCCAGTGCTTTTCCTTTATCGCACACCACCACCAGGATCGAATCGGTTACCCTTCTCAGGCTTGGAAGAATCCTCCATTTCATAAAGCTTCTGAAAGACATGGGCGTAAATATTTCCGGCCCTTCAATGAATAATGCACATATGGGGAGTCAGGATGACCGAATGGAAATCGGAATAAAGCTTCTTCAGATGTTTTTAAGAGACGGAAAAATACGAGGAAAAACCCCGGAAGGAGATATTTTTGAACACAAAATTTCGTGGAAACTTTCCAAAAAGTTCATTGAACGGCTAAAGGAGATACCCATCAGGGGAACGATGTCATTGCGACATTTTGAAAATTGAACACGTTGAGAAGGATTCTCCAAAATTTTCATAAAATATTCGCGCTAAAATGTTTCTTGCAATATATGAAAATCGATTTCTGAGATACTTCCGGCCTCTGGATATGTAATTTTAACCACACCGGATATCTCCTGGACACCGTTTTTCTTTATCAGATATTTGAATCCAGCATCCGATTGAACATATCGATTTTTCGAGTAGGCGTTGGCATACCATTTCCATTGTTCAGACACCTTAATTCTTTTCCCCCGGCGATCCAAAAAACCAACATAAAGCCGACAATACACATCAATATCAAAGGAGTTTACGACTTTTACGGCCCATTTTACAATGGAAACCCCATCCATTGTACCGAAGATCTGGAAACCGCCGTCAAACCAATCCATTGAATGTTCGTGTTTCATAATAAAATGAAGCCCGGCTTGGTATCACATCTGTTATTGGATAAGAGCAGGCAATAAAAATGTTCCGTAATCTTTTCTAAAGCATTCTGTAACGTCGATTAAGCAAGGAAAATATTGCCTAAAGTCGTTTTCAAATAATTCATACCGGTCGTTTAAGATCGCCATTGCCAAGTATACAGAGAATTTCTTCGTCATTCTTAGATTTATTCTGCTTAACGCTGTTTGAACTCCCGATAACTTTCGGTAAGAAGACAAAATATTTTCACGAATCATTACAGGAACAAACCGTTGTAGCCTTGGCGGCAATTCGGATATGTTTTTTCCCAAAGTTTCGTAAATAAATTCACAAAATTCTTCAAGAGAAACATTCGCAATATGCTCGAAATCTTTGGCAAGGAAATGATCATAAAATACGTCCACCAATATGCCTGAAAGCAGTCGGAAATGTTTCTTTACTCTGTCCTTGCTCGTTTTCACCAACGCATGGGTATCGGTAAATTGATCCACAAACTGATGCATCAAAATCCCGCCCTGAAGGCCTTTGGAAACAAATTTTCTATCAGAGCCCCTAAGAAAATCCGCAGCAATATTTCCGGATATAAAATCCGTCTCCTTTGGGGAAAGTACCAAATGCGCCAAGAAGTTCATCTTTTTTAAGAAACCAAACAGTCTTTGTTATTAAATTTCGGAAATATATCGTCCGATTTTAAAAGTTCCGAATGGTTATCGGACGTCTCGATTCCTCTCGAGTCAGGATTGCCGTTCATAAAGGTTATGATGAAATAAAAGTGAAGGATGATTAAGCTGTCTGTCAAACCTTGAAATTGTTCTTTTTAACACCATGTCGAGCCATGAGCCTGTGGAGTTGTCGAGTGGTGATTCCAGCCTTTTTAGCGGACAAATTGATTTTTCCTTTGCATCCCTTCAGCAGATCTTTTAGATACGAATTCTCAAATTCCAACATCGCAATTTTCCTGGCTTCAGAAAGGGACAGGTCTTCTTTATTCGGTGGGTTACTCAGAATTTCGCTGGCTATTACCAAATCGGTCGGAAAATTTTGAGGATTAAGCGTTCTCGTATTTTCTAAAATGTATGCCCTTTCCAAGATATTTTCCAGTTCTCTTATATT
>JAFDCA010000086.1 GCA_019313025.1 Deltaproteobacteria bacterium | reverse complement strand
TGCAATTTCCGAACATGAAGTTGTCTCCCTTCAAATTCCGGACATGCGATTCTAAGCTGTAAAAGCCATAACGCCTGTGCCAGAAGGGAGAATGAAGCTGATCGCCGCGGGACAGATTAAACAAAAAGATCGAAATGAGGCGCTGATCATTGCATTTTCGATCATTAACGGTAAATACAAAGAAATTAGCCGGGAGATTTTCAGCATCGGACTCAAAAATGCTGAAAATAAAACCCGAATTCGTTCTTTAGTCTGTATGAACATGGCATCCACAAACCAATGCCTTGTGGTTGTCAACGGGAAAGCCGGGCCTGAACATCGCGAGATGGGTTTTATCCGCTCCTATTTGTTTGACGGCACATTTCACCTCATCGACAGCATTACGTTTTCGGACCCCGACACATCATATACCCATGGATACCCGCTTATTCAGGCCGATATCAATAAAGATGGTAAAAATGAAATTATTTGCGGTGGTTTTTCTGGAAGTAATGACAGGGATCACGCCGACATCAGATTTTTTTCAATTGGTGAAAATGGACATCTTTCCACAATAAAGGGGTTTCAAACAAACCGTATTAACACTCTCAAGCTGCGGATAAATGCATTGGCGGCAGGAGACTTTAACGGGGATGGAATTGCGGAAATTGTGGCCGCCGGCCGAACCGTTGAGAACGATATCGAACATGCCGCCTTTGCCGTTTTTTCGGATCAGACCTTGATTTGGAAACAACTGAATGATCTCGGTAGTTGCCGGTACCGGTATGCCACGGTTACAGACATAACCGGAGACGGTCGCCCGGAACTGGTTCTTGGAGGGCGCATAGATCAGGAGAGTACAAAATTCGCTCTGCTGGACATCTGGAAAGCACATAACGGTGAGATACACCTCATTTCACGATATCGCTTTACCGGTATCGGTTCGACACGGCTACGGGTGATGGAACCGTTGCCTGAGTTCCCCGGATGCCTGATCATTGGAGGGCGCCAGGAGATCTTCCAGGACGGCCGCATGAAATGGAAAGGGTTTATCCAGCAGGTGATCTTTAAATCGGGCGCCTTGTTTTCTTACTCAAAACCGATCATGCTGGATAAGGACTGGGAAACCCGGGTTCGGACCATAGACGTTTACGAGAATTCTCTGATTACCGCCGGGTTTACGGAAGACAAAACCAAAGCGTCTGCAGCCTTTATCTCTATTTATCAGTTGAAATAACACAGCACCCCGGACAAAAAGAGAATATTGAAATCGTCCAGATCCAGGGATCAATAACTATAAACAATCAGAGATACGCTCGGATCTGCCAGACATATTCGTCCTCATTCACTAATGCCTGCATAAAATATTCGGGCTATCGGCGTTGAAAAATCTTGATTGTAAGCTGTCGCCAGAAGGTAGTTTCGGTATCGGGAATTCCAGTCAGAATTCCGTAGTTGCGAGCTGTTTTTGGATCGGCCTTCCATATTGGATACGGCAGACCGCCAATAATTCGGTTAAAAAATATCGCTTCGCATATGAGAAGAATGACAGCCCCTATGAGCCCAATAATCTGAAAGGAATTTTCAAGATACCCCATTGCTGCGATCAGTGCTGAAGCCGCAGCAGGTGGATGTACACATTTCATGGAAACCATAATAACTCCGATAAGACCCATAGAAAGTGCAATAGCTATGACACGATACCAGTCCATCACAGACTTCGCATAAAGGTCCCCTTCTGGATAAATCATTCCAACCATCCACAATGATAACAGTCCTGAAAAAACGGCCAGAGTATGGGAAAGAAAAACGTTCCTTGGACTAGCTGACACCGACATTGGGGTATAAAAAAGAATGAACGCCGATGGACCCAAAGGAGGAAAAATCAATGGGAGTTTTGTTAAATATGCAACAACAGTAATGATACCAAGAGCGGTCGTGCCGGTCATGAATACAAAAGCGACAGCAAGATAGCGCGTGTTGCCCATGCTACGGATAAGGTACCCAATCTTTAGCTTGGAGAAAAATGCGACCACTCGAAAAAGGAGGCTGCGGTGAGGACTTAATGATTTGACGTTTTTCACATTTCCTCGATATGAGTTTCTGAATTTGCTGCAACAATTAAATCTTCTAAAATCGATCCTGTATCCTGCTCGGAAAAACCGAACAGTTCAAGAATATCTTTAGAGGACGCTTTAATCTCGTTGATACAATCCACAAATTCTGAACGGGTCATTGAAAGCCATTCTGCCGCCATATTAAAAACGCGTCTTGAGCCCTCTTCATCAGGTTTTAAAATGCTGGGTAAGTTTGAAGCCACAACAATTGGGACGACAATCGTATCATTAAGTCCATATTCATGAATTTTATCTATTGAAAGATTGTGTGCACCGAGATAGCAGACCATTTCCTCAGGGAACTCCCAAGACTGTAAGATCCAAGCACCCGCCTGTGCGTGATCCCAACCAAAAAGTTCGCGCTCAATCTCCGATAACCGTTTTGGACTTTGGCGCCATTCTTCGATGACTTCCGCGTAATAGTCCCCCCAGACACAAAGCAGCACAGGAAGTGCGACATCCGACAAAAATGAAGCCGTGAACGCCTCTTCCAATTGGTTTTTGAACGTTTTCTTGGAAAACGAGCGCGACATGATGGCCCGAAGCAGCGAATCGACCCAGAACGCCTTATGATTGAACAGGTCTCCCTTCGGTTTTGGCAGCGCATCCATAGTTGCAAAAGCAAGCGCTATAGAGCGAATATGGTGAAGTCCCAGATGAGTAACCGCTCGCTTAATATCGGTCACCGGTACTCGCAAAGAAAACAGAGATGAGTTGACCGTTTTGATCACTTTTGCAGCGATTGCTGTTGTAGACGATATCAGCATTACCAGCTCGTTGATATCAGGCTCTGCCTTGTTGATCTCGACAACCATCGTATTTACTGCGCCAGGAAGGGGTGGAATTTCCACGTCTTTAAATATTACGCCGAAGTTACCGGTTGCAATTGCAGCATGTCTACGAATTTTTTTTAAAAAAGACATCTTTTCCCAGAATATATCGGTTCTTCTCTTTCATCAGATCAATATCACTGTGACCGTATAGTTAAAGCAGGAATCGTGCCAAAGAATAGTTTGAATAATATCTA
>JAFDCA010000085.1 GCA_019313025.1 Deltaproteobacteria bacterium | reverse complement strand
GGAACAATAAAATGAAGCGCTTTATCGAATGCTTTAATGTAAATAGGCTTTAACTAATTGAAAAGGCATGAAAAGTGAAAGGAAAAGAAGCCTTGTGTCCCATTTTGATGATGATCTGAACTCCGGGTTCTCAATTCAACATAGATAGGTATTTATTTGAAAGCGACACAAATTTTGTCACCCAATGAGTGAGATATACTTTAAGATCATAGCATTGGCGATTTACAAAAGTCTTAAATCAGCGAACAGGAAATTTTGAAACCGCTTTTAAAAAGATGTCGGATTTTCACGATCCGTGATGCGGACGGCGTTTATCTTTGAGAATATGATTCGAAATCACTACCCGCTGTATCTCGGAAGTTCCTTCATATATGGTAAACACCCGGGCATCTCTGTAAAAACGTTCAACCGGATAATCTTTAATAAATCCGTATCCACCGTGCATTTGAAGCGCTTTGGACGTTACCCGGTTGACCATCTCAGAAGCAAACAGTTTCGCCATAGACGCCTGAGCGGTAAATTTTTCACCCCTGTCCTTCATGGCCGCAGCGGAAAGCATCAACTGTTGAGCCGCCTCAATTTCGGTAGCCATATCCGCAATGATCCATCTCAAACCCTGGAATTTTGATATCGGCTGTCCGAACTGCTCTCGATTTTTCGCATACTTAACAGCCGCATCGAATGCCGCCCGTGCAACCCCTATCGATTGGGCTGCAATACCAATACGTCCGCCGTCTAATGCTTTCATGGCAATTTTGAATCCGTCCCCTTCGTTTCCCAGCATGTTTTCAGCGGAAACACGGCAATTTTTAAAGATAAGATCCGTTGTATCGGAAGCCCGAAGCCCCATTTTATCTTCTTCGTTGCCCACGGCAAATCCAGGCATGCCCTTCTCAACCAAAAACGCACTGATGCCATGGTGACGTTTTGTTTCATCCGTAACGGCGGTTACAATTACCAGACCGGCATTCCGACCCGATGTAATAAAACGTTTTGTGCCATTGATAATATATTCATCACCATTTCGAACAGCCGTGGTCAACTGCCTCACCGGATCGGATCCCGCATGGGGTTCGGTCATAGCAAAGGCACCGATAATATCCCCTGCGGCAAGGGGTTTTAAATATCTTTCCTTTTGATCCTCGGTTCCCAACCGGTAAATGCTTTCACATACTATGGAATTATGAACCGACATAACCACTGCGGTTGAAGCACAGGAGTAAGCAATCTCTGAAAGGGCCAGTACATAGCTCACCGTATCGGCTCCTGAGCCTTCATACTCAAACGGGACCATCATTCCCATGAGTCCCAATTCTCCCATCTTTTTTAAATTTTCAGACGGAAATTCCTTGGTTCGATCCCGTTCCGCAGCGGTAAGGGCCACAACTTTTCTTGAAAACTCTCGGGCCATGGCTTGGATCATGATCTGCTCATCGGTCAGCTTAAAAAACATGGACGACTCCTTTAACAACCGTATTCCGAGTTAGTTATGGGCCGTAAATCACCACCAACAACTCGGCTTTTTCTTCTCCGATGTTCCTCAACTTATGCCGTATCGCTGAATTAAAGTGCAGCGAATCCCCAACGTCGAGTATATTGATATGATCTCCTACAATTACTTCAATTTTTCCAGTGAGTACGTATACAAATTCTTCACCTTCGTGTTGGTATCCCACCCCTTTATGATCCGTCATGGCGTCGATTGAGACTTTAAAAGCCTTTAAATGTTTATTCTCGGCACCGGGGGTTAGGGTCGTATAAGCATAATTTTCCGTACGTTTTGTATAGGCTTTAATACGACGCCTTAAGCTCGTTTCCTGTTCTTTAAGGAAAAAACCGGAGTCTATTTCCATCGCCCTTGCAATCTGCAAAAGGGCGCCCACCGGTGGAATTTTTTTCCCGCTTTCCACCGCTTTGAGATAATCGATGGAAAAACCGGTTTCATTGGCAACACGATCTAAGGACATCTTCTTTTTTAACCGTTCCTTTCTTATCTTCTTCCCCACCGGAACAACGGCCTCTGACTTCTTTTTGGCCATATCGCCTCCTTATTTAGCAACTATCCACAACTTAAAAATATGGTTCAAATTCCAAATACAGATACTATGTATATTCATAAAATCCTTGCCCTGTCTTTTTACCCAACCAACCGGCCTCAACATATTGTTTGAGCAGTGGACAGGGCCGGTACTTTGAATCTTTAAATCCATCGAAAAGCGTATCCATAATTGCCAGGCAGGTATCCAATCCGATGAGATCCGCCAATGCCAGAGGGCCCATGGGGTGATTCGCACCCAGCTTCATGACAGCGTCGATGTCTTCACGGGAACCCACACCATGATACAGACAGTATACCGCTTCATTGATCATGGGCATGAGGATTCGATTGATGATAAAACCAGGGTAATCCTTCGCTTCGGCCGGCGTTTTACCAAGCTTTACAGCCAAGTTCCATGTGGTGTTAAAGGTGTCATCCGTTGTTCGCAGTCCTCGGATGATCTCAATCAGTTTCATTACCGGAACGGGATTCATAAAATGCATCCCGATGATTTTATCTGGTCGTGCGGTATGGGATGCAATCCGTCCGATGGGAATGGACGATGTATTGGTTGCCAGAATCACATGAGACTCACAGATTTGATCCAGATCTTTAAATATCTGAAACTTGATCGTTTCATTTTCTGTGGCAGCCTCCACAACAAAATCGACAGACGCCATATCTTTGATATCTACGCTGGTTCTAATCCGATGAAGAACAGCATTCATCTCTTCTTTGGCCATTTTGCCTTTATCGACACTTCGCATTAAATTTTTCTTTATGCTTTCAACGCCTTTTTCCACCAATTCGCGCTTGATGTCGCTCATGATTACCTCAAAGCCGCTCACAGCAGCAACCTGAGCAATACCGTTTCCCATCTGACCTGCACCAATAACACCGAATGTTGTTATGTCCATTTTTTTCTCCTTATCTTTTAACCACCATGGCAACACCTTCCCCACCCCCGAGACATAGCGAAGCAACTCCGATCTTTTTGTCCTGTCGAATCATTTCATGCAAAAGGGATACCAGCACTCGACATCCGCTGGCACCGATGGGATGCCCCAAAGCGACACTTCCGCCGTTTACATTCACTTTTGCATGATCCAGCCCAAGCTCCTTCAGCACTGCCGCCGCAGAACCGCTGAACGCCTCGTTGATCTCAAAAAGATCGACATCCGAAAGGGATATCCCCTCCTTCTTCAAACATTTGGGAATGGCCCAAATGGGTGACACGAGAAGGTATTTCATATCCATACCAAAAGATGCCTGGGCGCCAATGGTCGCCATGATTCGGCATCCCAGAGTTTCGGCTTTGTCCTTTGACATAACCACCACGGCTGCAGCACCGTCACTGATGATGGATGCATTGCCGGCTGTTCCCCTTCCGTCCTTTTTAAACGCCGGTTTCATTTTTGAAAGGGCTTCATAGGTCGTTTCACGGGGGCATTCATCCTGGTCAAAAACAATAGGATCACCTTTTCTCTGGGGAATTTCAACAGGAACGATTTCCTCTTTAAATCGACTGTTTCTGATGGCATCGAGGGTACGAATATACGATTCTGCGGCATAACGATCCTGGTCTTCGCGGCTCACGTTGTACTTTTCTGAACATAGTTCATTAGAAATTCCCATGTGAAAATCGTTGACAATATCCCAGAGACCGTCATGAACCATGTGATCTTCCAGAGTCCCCGGTCCCATGCGATATCCAAAACGCGCTTTTTCAAGATAATAGGGGGCCATACTCATGCTTTCCATTCCGCCTGCAACCACAACATCCGCATCACCCACTTGAATCGCCTGGGCAGCCAGCATAACCGCTTTTAATGCTGAACCGCAAACCTTGTTCACGGTAATACATTCAACCCCAAAAGGCATATCAGCCTTAACAGCAGCTTGTCTGGCTGGATTCTGTCCGTAGCCGCAAGGAAGCACCATCCCCATAATCACCTCATTGACATCATCTTTCTGAATACCTGCCCGTTCAACCGCTGCATCGATCACCACGGCACCCAATTGGGTTGCGCCGATATTCCCCAATGAACCATTGAAACTTCCCAATGGTGTTCTTACTGCACTTACGATCACTGCTTCTTTCATGTTTATCTCCTTTTATTCTCTTTCCATTATATAGTTCAAAAACTTCTAAGAGATGATTTTCAAATATATTTTAAGATGATCTTATGTCGTTAGTTTTTAAATGCATTAATTGATGGGCGGGATAATTTTATTCGTTGCATCGCTCCATGGATAATGTTTTTTAAATCAGATACGAAATCCCGTTTGTTTTTAACGGGAGTCGCACAAGAGTTTACATCCAATATGAAAAGTGAAAGATCATCGCCATGTGTTTTTAAAAAGGCGATATGTTTATCTTTAAAAACAATGTGTCACAGTGACACAATATTTTGGATGTCTCGCACTGTTTATTCGTTTGACCTCAAATATTTCACACATCCTAAAATATTGGGTCACACTGCTATGTTATGGTTCATATCGCCTTTTTAAAAAATATATGGCGATGGACCGAACTCATTGAAATTCACTACATATTTCTCCGATACTTCCCCCCTACATCATACAACGCCTGGGTGATCTGACCCAGAGTGCAAACCTTGACGGTCTCCATCAGTTCTTCAAAAATGTTCTCCCCTGAGAGGGCAACCTTCTGAAGGCGCCGCAATGCGTTATTTGATTCTTTTTTATGTCGTTTCTTGAATGCCTCCAGTCGTTTAAGTTGAGATTTCTTTTCAACTTCCGTGGCTCTGGACAATTCAAGGTACTCGCTCAATTGTTCCAAATCGGTATCCGGATCACGAAAAGTATTGACACCGATGATGGGCAGCTCACCGGTGTGCTTTAAATTCTCATAATACATCGATTCCTCTTGAATCTTGCTTCTCTGATAACCGGTCTCCATGGCTCCCAGGACACCTCCGCGTTCGGTGATCCTGTCGAATTCTGCAAGGACCGCTTCCTCCACCAACCGCGTCAACTCCCCGACAACAAAGCTGCCTTGGTTCAAATTCTCACTTTTTGCAAGGCCCCATTCCTGATTTATAATGAGCTGAATCGCCAAAGCACGCCGGACCGATTCATGGCTTGGCGTTGTAATGGCTTCATCAAAGGCATTGGTGTGCAAACTGTTGCAGTTGTCATAAATCGCACAGAGTGCTTGGAGTGTTGTCCGAATGTCGTTAAGCTGAATGTCCTGACTGTGCAGGGAGCGGCCGGAGGTCTGCACATGATATTTCAACATCTGAGACCGGTCAGAACCTCTGTATTTATGTTTCATGGCGATAGACCAAATACGTCTTGCCACTCTTCCGATGACCGTATATTCCGGATCCATGCCATTGGAAAAGAAAAAGGATAAATTGGGTGCAAAGCTGTCGATGGGCATACCCCTGGACAGATAATATTCGACATAGGTAAATCCGTTTGCCAGTGTCAGGGCCAATTGGGTGATCGGATTGGCACCGGCCTCGGCAATATGGTATCCTGAAATAGACACCGAATAAAAATTTCGGACGTTGTTTTCGATAAAGTACTTCTGGATATCTCCCATCATTTTCAGCGCAAACTCAATGGAAAAAATACAGGTGTTTTGGCCTTGATCTTCTTTTAAAATATCCGCTTGAACCGTTCCGCGAACATCAGAAAGGGCCTTAGATCGAATGTCGTTATATTCTTTCTTCGAAGGTTCTCTTCCATTTCGGGCTCGAAACAAATCAATCTGTTGATCAACGGCGGTATTTAAAAACATGGCAAGTATGATGGGAGCAGGCCCGTTGATGGTCATGGAAACAGATGTATTGGGTGCGCATAAATTAAAACCGTCATAAAGCACCTTCATATCGTCGAGGGTACATATGCTGACGCCGGAAGTGCCGACTTTGCCGTAGATATCCGGCCTTGTGTCGGGATCGTAGCCGTATAATGTGACAGAATCAAATGCCGTGGACAGGCGTTTGGCCTTGGCATCCGCAGATAAAAGCTTGAATCGTCTGTTGGTTCTTGCAGGGTCCCCTTCTCCTGCAAACATACGGGTGGGATCTTCGTCAACCCGTTTTAACGGAAAAACACCCGAGGTAAACGGAAACCGACCGGGAATATTTTCTTCTCTCAGCCAGGTGTAGATTTCTCCGGGATCCTTATACTTGGGAAGCACAATCTTCGGAATTTTGGTATGCGCCAATGACATTGTGTAAAGGGGCACCCGAATCTCCCGGTTCCGAACACGGTATGTCAGCTCGTCTTTTGTGTACGTCTCTCTGATATCTTCCCATTCATCAAGCAGACGGGTCGTCTCTGACTGCAATCTGTTTTCGGCCTTTTCAATTTCCATTTTGAGCCGATTTAAAACCTGTGACGTATCGGCTGCATGACTATCCCCGGCTACGTCCGATGCGACCTCCTTGAGGTGCCAGACCTTCCGGACGGCATCTGCCTGATTTTTGGTGGTCTGATGATAAATTCTAATGGTGTCAGAAATTTCAGCAAGGTAACGGATTCGCTCCGGAGGAATAATAATGGTTTTCGATGTCGATGTTTTTGATGGTGGTCTGAAAAGACTCGATTCCAAAACGATCCCTTTTTTTTCTGACAATGCATCGATAATTCCGTGATACAAAGCTGTAACACCATCATCGTTGAATTTGGAAGCAATGGTTCCGTAAACAGGCATTTCCTCCGTAGATTTGTCCCATGCTTTCCGGTTGCGCTGTACCTGTTTTCGCACATCCCGTACCGCATCCTCGCCGCCTCGTTTCTCATATTTGTTCACGACGATAAGATGGGCAAAATCGAGCATGTCTATTTTTTCGAGCTGGGTAGCAGCCCCGAATTCACTGGTCATCACATAAATCGACACATCAACAAGCTCGACGATACTCGAATCTCCCTGCCCGATTCCCGCTGTTTCCGCAATGATAAGATCAAAGCCCGCGGCTTTCGCAACTTCTATGGTTTCTGCCAGGGCATGGGGGATTTCCGTCTGTGATCCCCGGGTAGCAAGGCTTCGCATATAGACCCGTGGATTTTCGATGGCATTCATACGTATTCTGTCACCTAAAAGCGCACCGCCGGTTTTGCGACGGGACGGATCGCTGCTGATGATCGCCAGATGAATATGTTTAAGATCATTTAAAATTCTTAAGATAATTTCATCTGTCAGAGACGATTTCCCGGCCCCACCGGTTCCGGTAATACCGATAACCGGTATGTTTCGCTTCCCGATCTTTTTTTGAATTCGAGATCTGAGTGGGGCAAGATGGCCGTCTCCCTGCGCCTTTGCCTGCTCAACGGCCGTAATCAAGTTTGCAACCATGAATGGGTTTTCCGGAGACAGCACCGAAAAGTCAAAATCGGTCTTGTTAACCGTAGAAAAATCCATCATTTTAATCATATGATTGATCATACCCTGAAGCCCCATTTTGGCACCGTCTTCAGGAGAATATATTTTGGTGACGCCATATGATTCCAGCTCTCTTATCTCCTCAGGGATGATAACACCGCCACCACCGCCAAACACCTTGATGTGCAAAACATCTCTTTCTTTCAATAGATCGACGATGTATTTAAAAAATTCCATGTGACCGCCCTGATAACTCGACACCGCCAACCCTTGAACATCTTCTTGGATAGCAGCGTCAACGATTTCATGGACAGAGCGGTTATGTCCCAAGTGAATGACCTCAATACCGGTATCCTGAAGCAAGCGACGCATGATGTTTATGGATGCATCATGGCCATCAAAAAGGGATGTAGCGGTAACGACCCTGATGGGGTGTTTGGGTTTGTAAACTTCAACCTCTGTCGTCATGCATCCTCCTTAATCGATTGAAGATTGTAGATTTAATATTGAAAATTGACGATATTTTCTCAATGTCATTGATATATAGATTGAGTAAAGCGATTCCAAAAATCGTCCATAGCCAATATTCAACAATCAATTTAAACAGCGAAACAACATCAACAAATCGTCAATTGCTAATGTTCTAAAGAGTTCCCACTTATCCGGTTTAGGTTCGAGATATTCCAAGAATAAATTCGGTTTGGAGCCCGATATAATCTTCAATGCTGTAATGTCGGGCAAGAAACCAGCGCCGAAACGTCCACATATGGCCCAGAACAGAAATATTGTGTGCAATAAGTTCCATGGAGCGCTCACTTAAATGGGGTAAATCGCCGGATGAAATCAAACGCTCAAGCACCTCCATAAAAATACCGGTAATGCGCACTTCATTCTCGAGTACCTTTTTGCGCCATTGGGGTGGGAGAGATTGAGTTTCCTGATAAATCAAAAGGATATGGTCGCTCATTCGGTTGCAGACTAAAAAATATTCACGAATCACCTCAGCCACTGAACTTCGACCCCCTGACGCCCTTGTCATCGCTTCAGAAACGCCCCGCTCGACCTCGGCGTGGATGGCATCACAAACCAGATACAAAATATCCTCCTTGGAAGCGATATATTCATACAATGAACCAATGGAAATACCTGCTGAACGGGCGATCTGCCGAGTCGTGGTCTTATGAAACCCCTGATTTATGAACAGCTGAACCGCAGCATCTACAATCTGGCGATGACGCTGTTCCACAAGTTCCGGATTTTTTATTTGCGTGGGGATTTCTTTTGTCGCATGCCCTTGTTTCATAACAACTCCAAAACATTATTTGATAGACCTTGAACGATGGACAATTCTGACCGAGCGCTCGTTCAAGATTGATACCATGGCCTCATCTGATCTGTCAAGAGGTTTCCTATCATAAAGGGAATCATATAATTTAAGAAATTCATTACAAATCAAATAGTAAGAAAGATATTGACAAATCAGCCCATCAAAGATACAAATACCCAAAGCTTTGTGACCGAGCGCTCGCTCATTATTGTAACCAAAAACCGTGCGGATCATCTGGACGATTCTTGGTGGTTTCAAAAAAAGTAACATACGAAAAACCACCTATCCATTAATTTCGACTTTTTATGAATTCATCAATTTTAACCCTTCAATATTTATGCTATTATGTCTCGTGATATGTTGACCTAAACCGATATTAGGCTTTAACAAAAAGGAGAGTATATCATGGAAAAAAAACTCGTATTGACCGAAAAGCAGGACATGATCGGTATCATTACACTAAACCGTCCGGAAGAGATGAACACGTTTAATGTCCCTTTTGCCAGAGCACTCAATGATACCCTTATGGATATGGACCAAGATGACGAAGTCCGCGTCGTGGTAATCCGTGCGGCGGGAAAGCATTTTTCCACCGGCATCTCTCTCCCGGAATTTCAAGGGAAAAATCCCAAAGAACTTCGGGAGTTTCTGAATTTAATGGATGAATTTTATCACACCCTTCCCAGAATGAAAAAACCCGTAATTGCCTCGGTTAAAGGCGCTGCAGTGGCCAATGGCGCCGGCCTTGTGTTTGCTTGTGACCTGGCGGTAGCCGCCGAAAATGCCAGGTTTGGAACCACTGCCATTAACGTGGGACTCATCTGTCTAGGCCCTGCGGTACCCCTGGCACGTCACGTCGGTCGAAAGAAAGCCCTTGAAATGATCCTGACCGGAGATATTATTTCCGCGCCCGAAGCCCAACAATTCGGTTTGATAAACAAAGTGGTCCCTCCGGACGATCTTGAATCTGAAACCATGAAACTTGCCGCAAAGATTGCTAAAAAAAGCCCCCAGGCGATACAGATTGGAAAAACCGGTGTCTACGCCATGTCGGAAATTCCGTATCACCAGGCCATCGACTATATGGATGAACTGTTTGCGTCTCTGTGCGCCACGGAAGACGCCATAGAGGGAATTAACGCTTTTATTGAAAAACGGGAACCCGTCTGGAAAAACAAATAACCAGGAGAGATGCCGTGGATTTCGATCTCACCAAAGAACAGGAAATGATTCGCAAAGAAGTCCGAAAATTTGCACAGAGTGAAATTGCACCGGTGGCTTTGGAACTCGATGAAAGAGAAGAATTTTCTGCCGAACTAACATTGAAAATGGGAGAAATCGGCCTTTTCGGCATGTTTGTCTCAGAGGAATATGATGGCCAGGGCATGGACTATTTGTCCTACATTATTGCTGTCGAAGAGATTGCAAGGGTGGATGGATCTCAGGCAGCCACCGTTGCCGCCGGAAACTCGCTGGGAATCGGTCCCATATACTATTTTGGTACAAAGGAACAAAAGAAAAAGTATCTTCCAAAACTTTGCTCCGGTGAGGGGCTGTGGGGGTTTGGCCTGACCGAACCTACTGCCGGTTCCGATGCCGGCGGCAGCAAAACTACCGCCGTAAAAGATGGTAGCAAATGGGTTCTCAACGGATCAAAAATTTTCATCACCAATGCATCATGCGATCTGAGCATGGGGGTGACGGTTCAGGCGGTTACCGGTAACCGACCCAGTGGAAAACCGGAATATACGTGCTTTTTGGTGGAACACGGAACGCCGGGTTTTAAAGCCGTTCCCATGCATCAAAAGATGATGTGGCGGGCTTCAGACACCGCTGAACTTTATTTTGATGATGTCAGAATTCCTGAAAATAATATTTTAGGTTGTCCAGGGGACGGTTTTCACCAAATGCTGGCAACCCTTGACGGCGGCAGGCTTTCCATTGCTGCTATGGGACTCGGGGGGGCACAGGGGGCTTATGATGCCGCACTCAAATATGCCAAAAACAGGGTTCAGTTCGGACAACCCATTTGTAAGTTCCAGGCCGTGGCTTTTAAACTGGCAGACTGCGCCCTTGAAATTGAATGTGCCCGCAATCTCCTCTATAAGGCCTGCTGGCTGAAAGATCATAAAAGGCCTTTTGAAAAGGAAGCCGCCATGGCCAAACTCTACTGTTCTGAACTTATGGGCCGAGTTGCGAACCATGCTGTTCAGATCCACGGCGGATATGGTTTGATGAAGGAATACAACGTGGAAAGATTCTACCGAGACCAGAAACTTCTCGACATTGGAGAAGGAACTTCCGAGGTTCAGAGAATCGTCATTTCTCGGTATATCGGATGTTAGGGTTGTTGATCAAAAGCAAAATCCTCGTCCATAAGACTCGGCCTGGTTATCTCAAGAGGGAATTTGAAATCTATTTGTATTTGTATTTTTAGACATAAAACTCTTGTAGCGTTTGCTAAATAATCATTAACCCATGATGGTTGAAAAAGGATACATACCATGGAAGAAAAAGTCCTTCTGACAGAAGAACGCGACGGCATTTCGATTCTGACGCTAAACCGGTCCGAGGTAATGAATTCTTTTAATTTTGCAATGCTTAACGCTTTAAAAGAACAGATTGAAGCCCTTAAATTCAATGATAAGATTCGTGTGGTCATCATCACCGGATCCGGGCAAAAAGCCTTTTGTGCCGGAGCGGATTTAAAAGAAAGGACCACGTTTAGCGAATCTCAAGTAAAAGAATTCATTTTTACCATCAGAAATCTTTTTACTTCCATTGAACACCTCAACAAGCCGGTGATTGCCGCTATAAATGGTGTCGCGCTGGGTGGTGGAACTGAGCTTGCCCTTGCCTGTGATATTCGGATCGCATCCATGAATGCTTTAATGGGACTTACAGAAACCCGTCTTGCTATCATCCCCGGAGCCGGCGGCACCCAGAGACTTCCAAGATTGATTGGGCGGGGTAAAGCAAAGGAACTCATCTTTACCGGACGTCGGGTAGGTGCCGGGGAAGCGTTGCAGATTGGACTCGTCAATCAAATATACGAGCCCGAATCGCTTCTTGATGAATGTCTCAAAATGGCCGCCATGATCTGTGAAGCCGGTCCCATTGCCATTGAACAAGCCAAGTATGCCATCAATTACGGCCTTGAAACCGATCTTCACACAGGCCTCGGCATTGAATCCAATGCCTACTGGGTCACCATCCCAACAGAGGATCGCCTTGAAGGTTTAGCCGCCTTTAATGAGAAACGAAAGCCGGTATATAAGGGTAAATAAAGGAAATCCCATGACCAACGAAAATCGATCATTCTGGATAAATGAAGAAAAAAAATTGGCTGAACGGGTTTATCAGGCCATGTGGCCCGGTGGAGAAAACGCTGTTCAAAGGCTGAAAAAGCAGGGCAAACAGCCGGTCCGGGAACTTATCAGTAAACTCATCGATTCGGAAACCGAATTTTATGAACTCGGAAGTATCGCAGGTTTTGGAATGGAGTATCCCGGCGTTATGGATGTTCCCTGTGGCGGTCTTGTGACGGGATTGGGAAAAATTCACGGCAATTGGACCATGATTTTTGCCAATGACAGTCGTGTGAAAGCCGGTACCTATTTTCCCATTACATTAAAAAAACATATGAGGGCCCAGGCCATCGCCGAACGTTGCGGACTGAACAGTGTTTATATTGCGGATTCGGGCGGTGCTTTTCTCCCCATGCAAGCCGAAGTTTTTCCCGACGATCAGCATTTTGTTTCCATGTTCTACAATATGGCCCGAATGTCGGCAATGGGGCTTAAACAGATCACCATGAGCACCGGCGGCAATACGGCAGGAGGCGCCTACATCGTTTTCATGGCCTGTCAATCGGTGATGATTGACAAAT
>JAFDCA010000084.1 GCA_019313025.1 Deltaproteobacteria bacterium | reverse complement strand
TTACATCAATATGATTGATATCTACATTATCTCTTTTATTTAATCGATTTTTTGCCTCTTCTAGTGCTGAGTGTAGTTGAGCTTCGATTCTACCCAGATATATATTATCGTCGTCTCGAAGGCGATAGCTGCTGCGTGCAAGATCCAACAGTTCCTCGGCTTCTTTACGTTTGGAACCTTGAAAACGTTCGAGAAATCTCTTCTGAAAGACCAAAGCGTCTTTCGGTTTTTTACGAGAAGCCAAAGAAGACGGGTTGACCGCCATCTCCAACAGCAGCTTAAAAAGCGGCCTGGTATCGGTGGCACATTCTGTACCGCCGGTAACCGCACAGGACAAATCTCCATATTTTTCGATGAATTGCTTCACATTTTCTCCGAATTCCGAATCGAGATCCAACGGTTTCCCAGCTTTTAATCGTTCAAAAAGTTGACGATCTTCACGAACCATGGATGCCAACTTTTCCATCAGCTGGTTTCTTTCGAGGCTCACCATTTTGGTTTGGGTCAAAAGACTCATAAACTCATACGGATCATCCGGCTGCATGGCGTCATTATAGTACTGACCGAAAAGGCGAATTCCATGGGCATATGGAATAAATTTTTCCCAGTATGTATCGACCCACTGTTGATTCATCTTCCAACGTCGCCTGATCTCATCCGCCAATTCTGTATGGGATAAAACCATAATATCTATTTCTGCCAGTTCTTTGGCCGTTTTTATCATTTCAGGAATCAGTGTGTCTTCAATGATGGAACGAAGCCCTTTTAAATTTTCAACGCTTCGATGAAGGCTGAGGTACCAGGCACGCTTGTCTTGGGTTTCAGAGGGCGACAAGGTCGTTATGGGACGAGATTGGAGAACATACAGGGTGTCATTTTTTATGGTCCATTCAACATCCTGAGGGGCTTTAAATAATGCCTCCGCCCGGCATGCCAAATTACAAACAACAACCGCTTCCTCGCTGTTTAAAGGGGATCGTCTGGACAAATCTTCGGGCAAAGCGACCAACTCTACACCATGTTCTGATGGAATTACCCAATGCTCCCTATGGGCCGGTTTGTGGGCCAGCACCGTCTTTTTGTCACGATCAAGGACCCAGCGATCCGGCTCTACCATACCGTCCACGAGTCCCTGGTTCAGCCCGTAAACAGATTCAACAATAATTTGAGTTTCATCATTGGGGTTTTGGCTGAACACCACACCGGATCGATTTCCTATCACCGTTTCCTGAAGCACAACGGCCATTTCACTTTTATCAACATGCAATCCGATTTCTTGTCGATAAAGGAGCGCTGCATCAGACCACAATGATGCCCAGACCAATCGAATATGATCCAGAATCGACGATGCTCCCCGCACGTTGACAAAGGATTCATGTAGACCCGCAAAAGAGGCACCAGAAGCATCTTCGTCCGGTGCTGATGAGCGGACGCAAAGGGTCTTACCGCTGAAGCGGGATTGTATTTCCTCGGTTAAATAGGATTTGAGCGGGTCAGGGATCTCCTTTTTTAAGAATATATTTCGAATGCGGGTGGCACAGTCCCAAACCTCTTCCCACCGCATGTCTTTAAATGGCTTACGATTCAACTCGAGCAGTATGCGTTCTCGAAGTCCGCCGGCATTCACGAATTCCTTATACACATCAACCGTGAGAATCAATGTGTCTGGAACATTAAACCCCTCCTTGACCATGAGACACAACGCATAGGCTTTGGGGCCGATAGAGCTTAGATGATCCGGCCTGATTTCCAATGGCGATAGGATCCATTTCATTGATCGATAGTCAGCTCCATTACATGTTGAAAATTTTTCACCATGACATATTTGGTGATGGTCACTGCCACAAGGGCGCATGTTGGCGATGTGCCAAATGCTTCCAGATAGGGGTGTTTGTTCAGATAGAGACTGATAATTTCATCTTTCTCGGTCCCACTGATTTCCTTGGCATTTCCCAGAGCTGTCACTGAGACCGCCTCATGGAAATCTGAATCGATGTTCAAGCTGCTATTGATCAATATGGCGACCCTTGAATCCGCCGATAAATTTGCAAATTTTTGCGTTGATCGAGGGGTGATAAAAAAAATCGTTTTAAGGTCTTCTTTACTCACAAACGCAACCAAACTGGCATAGGGTTGGCCAGATTGGTGAGTAGACAGCACGGCCAGTTTTTGATGAATTAAAAGTTTTTGTATTTCATTTTTGATGTCTTCGTGATGCGTCATACTAATTTAGAACTTTCATCAGCTCGGGAACCGTATTCTTGGGGCTGATCTTATACCATGCATGCTCGACATTTCCATCTTCATCAATGAGAAATGATGAACGAATGATTCCCATAAATGTTTTACCGTACATCTTTTTCTCACCCCAAACTCCGTAAGCCTTTGCAACTTTATTGTCCCTATCGGAGAGCAGATTAAAGTTCAAGTTATGCTTGTCATCAAATTTTTTCTGTACTTCCGGTGTATCAGGGCTGATCCCCACAACAGCAATGTTTTTACTGTTTAGTTTTTTCAGTACGTCCCGCACATTCTTTGCCTGTGTGGCTCAGCCGGAAGTATTGGCCTTGGGGTAGAAATAAAGAAATAGTCTCTTTCCAACAAAATCAGAATGACGAATATTTCGACCATTTTGATCCTTAAGATCAAAATCAGGCGCCTTATCCTTAGAATCGAGTGATTTCATCATCAACCTCCCTTCTTACCAGAATAAACCAATCCACATTGGATTGTCAAATCTCATATAGTCGCTTAAATACATTAATTCCGACCCTAATTATTTCATTCAACGATTTCAATATTTCCATCATACCGGCCCACAACAGCATCATCCACACAATTCTCCAACTCATCTTCCGTGGCCTTTTCCGGATCCATCAAAAACTCAATGGGACAAATAAAATCGCTTCCAGCCCGATCCTTTACCCTTACATATACGCTATTATTACCTTTCATCACAACCCCCATTTCCATATGCCAGGGAACAATGAATTTTAATCCATCAAATATGTTCGTTTTTGACCTTCAGGGTCTATCGATCCATGGGATTGGCGATCCCCGTTTCTTCCAGACGCAGATGGTGTGATCGCCATATATTGTTTTCATTGGCGAATGTTTGAGTGTTTATTTGAGTCAAAACATTGACCATCTGTAGATCCTCTGTCGCAAGGTCCTCTCTGCCGAGTTTGATTTGAAGCGCCGCTCTGCTGTAATAGGCCGGTCCATAATTAGGATCCAGATCAATAGCATTTCCAAAGTCTTCCAATGCGCCTTCCTGGTCTCCAGACTCTATGCGGGCCAGCCCGCGAAGGTGATAAGGTTTTGAATAGCTTGGGTCAAGTTCGATGGCGCGATCAAAGTCCTCAATCGATTCTTCCATTCTATGAATCTTCATTAACGCAGCTCCCCGGCTGACATACGATAATGCGAAATTAGGATAAATTTCAATCGCTTTTGTAAATTCTTCGACACTTTCGCTGAAATCGTCGTTTACAAAAGCATCCATTGCTTTTTCAAAAACTCTGTTTAAAGCAGTATTACGTGTCATTTTTTTCACCTTTTGAGTTTATTGTCATAAAACTAACTTCAAATAGATAGTTTTCACGAATTGAAAGATGTCAATGTGGGGTGATAAGGTGTTTAATGGCAGGTAAAAACTACCCATTCATAAATGACGATGTTTGGATTATGCTCTCG